>NZ_JAKDLJ010000034.1 GCF_030452865.1 Pseudorhodobacter sp. | reverse complement strand
GCGCCATTCGCATCATTCCGTCACGCCACAATTTGTGCCGCAGATCAGATGTGGCGGCCGCAAGGGCGGGCTTTGCAGCATGGTCAATCACAATCGGCAAATCAGGGTTGCCGTTGGCAAAGCGGTGCAAGGCCTGCAAATGTTGTGGCAACACCAGCGCATCGAAGGTCAATTTGTGTTCCGTCAGTGCGGCAATCGCATCGGGCCGGGGTTGCGTTGTGATCCAGTCCACATCTGCGATGTCCTGAAGCATCGGGCGCACACCTTTGAAACGTGGGTGCGCCGCCAGTTCCGACAACGTGTGAGCGGCATCCTCACGACCAAGATCAACCCAACCGACCACTGCGGCAATATCGTCATGCCGCGCAGCAAGGCCGAGCAGGAAAACGGTTTCGTCAACAGTCGGCGCGGCCTGCACCAGAACGCGCTGGCAATGTTCGGTGCTCCCATCAGCAGCCAAAAGGTCCGCAAAACCGAAATCCCGTACGATTGGCTTCAGATCGGGATTCGTCGGATCAAGCCAGCCGTAATCGCCCCGAGACAGTGTCCACAGGTGGCAATGGGCATCGACCTGATACGGCATCAGATCGTGACCCCACCATCGACAAGAAACGCCTGCCCCGTCACGAAGCTGCTCGCATCCGACAGAAGGTAGGTGATCATCGGGGTCAGATCATCGACAGTTGCAAGCCGCCCCATTGGTTGGCGCGCAATAAAATCCTTTTCGGCCTGAACCGGATCGGCAGCACTGGCAATCCGACCGCGCAAAGATGGGGTATCAACCGTTCCTGGGCAAATCGCATTGCACCGTATGCCCTCTTTTACGAAATCCGCAGCAATAGATTTGGTCAGTCCGATGACGGCGGCTTTGGTGGTGCCGTAAACTGCGCGGTTTGGAAAACCTTTGATGGAAGACGCCATTGAGGCCATATTCAGGATCGGGGCCGATTTGGTCACTTTCGCCCGTGCAATCATGCCCGGCAGAAACGCCCGACACATGCGCAACATGGATGTGACGTTTACGTCGACATTCAAGGCCCAATCCTCATCCGACACATCCAGAATCGTGCCATTGTGAACAATACCGGCGCAGTTGAAAAGCCCGTCAATTGGGCCAACCTGCGCAGCAAGATCAATGATCGCCTTTGCGTCACGCACATCGAGGTGCTGCGTCATGATTTCGGGATGTGCCGCAGATAGCGAGGCCAGTGCCTCAACATTCACATCGGTTGCGATGACTTTTGCGCCCAGCGCTGCGCAGGCAATGGCGGTTGCACGACCCATGCCTTGGCCAGCCGCAGTGATCAGGATGGTTTTGTCTTGCATCGTCGATTCCCCCCAAAATCTTCTTGTTCATATGTAAATGAAGTGTTCATATGCAGTCAACTGTTTTCTATCGGCACTTGATTTCCTTGCAGATATCGACCAACTCATCCGACAGATTATGCGCGGGGATGGCGAAAAATGGATAAGACAGAACATCGCTACCGCGCCCCCGCGCTGGATAAGGGGCTTGATATTCTTGAACTGCTTGCGACCCATCCCGGCGGGTTGACGCGATCAGAAATCATGAAGGAAATGGGCAAAAGCCCGAGTGAGATTTACCGCATGTTGGAGCGCCTTGTCGCGCGCAACTATGTCAGCCGGTCATTGGAAGGGGATCGTTACGCGTTGACGATGAAACTTTTTCATCTTGCTGCCTCTTACCCGCCGCTCCGCCGCCTCGTGATGAACGCCCAGCCTTTGATGGATGAGTTTGCAAAAGCCTCCATGCAATCGGTCCATCTGGTTGTCCCGGATATGGGGCATGCCCATGTGGTGGCACAAGCCTCCAGCCGCTCCGCCTGGGAGTTTCGACTTCGGGTCGGGGCAATGCTGGACCTGCTGCATACAAGCTCCGGGCAAACCTTGCTGGCCTTTCAGGATGATGACAACGCGACCGAGATACTGAGGATGGCACCAGAAGGGGCCGGAGGCATCCCGGCCGAAATGGCGAAGGATTTTGTGGCGATCCGCAAAAACGGCTACCGCCTCAGCGCAAGTCAGCAACTCGTTGGTGTTACCGATATTTCGGTTCCTGTCCGGTCCGCCAACGGCGTTACCGTCGCTGTCCTGCCCTGCCCATACCTGCCACATGTTGAAACACCGACCGAGGGCGCGCCGACGATGGGCGTGCAAGCAGCGCTCAACCTGCTGCTGAAAGCAGCCGAGCGGATTTCAAAGATCTGACCTCACAACGCCTTTTCGGATGATGAAGTTTCCGTAAAGCCGCGTCTCTGTCGTTTTGACGACTGCAAAGGCATCCTTGGCCGCCGCGTAGAAAGCAAAGCGTTCTATCAGGGCAACATCAGCGCCTTCAGCCTTGAACACCGGTGCCGCCAGTTGCACGACTTCCGGTATTTCGGCGGGTTGGCCAACAATTTGCATTGCCAGAACCGGCGGTTCTTCGGGAGTGAAGGTATCAATCGGCAAAACTGTCAGGATGGCTTTTACGGCCAAAATTACGTCAACCCCCATGACCAAAGGGCTGTCGATCACCAGTCCTTGCGCAGTGGATGCGGCGGGGAAGTTGCTGTCAACAATCGCAATTGAGTCGCCATGCCCCATGGACGCCAGAACATGGAGCAGGTCCGGGTGCAAAATTGGGTGTATGCCTTTAAGCAAAACGAAACTCCTACGGTTCAGGTCATCAGTCGGATCGCGACGAACGTTATCGACTTGCCGCTAGACACTCAAGCCAGTGGTTTTCAGGCAAGCAGGAGCGAACGACAGGCCGCAAGCTCGGCTGCAACGCCCTGCATATGTCACGGGCTTACCTCCTCTGCCGCATTCCATCGCGCCAAAGCATCCAGCAACGCAACCGCCATCGCGGCTGCCAATGCGCCGATCAGTGTCAGCACGATACGGGTGAAAACCGCGTAACCGGGGTCTTGCGTCGACAGCGCGCCTGCGATCAGTGCCAGCGCCACCGAGAACGCATATTGATAGACCATGCTCGGCTGGGTGCCGTGCAGCATCCGGCTGCCACACCAGAGCCCGCCAAGGAAGATCAGCCCCAGCAGGATCGGCAGATGCGGTGACAGGGTGAACAGCCACAGGGTCACAAGCGCAACCGCGCTGCCATAAAACGTGGCGCGGATGCGTTGGAACGCTTCGAAGAATACGGCGTGACGGGTGGGAAACACCAGCACCATCGCGGCGATGATTGCCATCATCATGTCGGAAGGCTGCATGACAGCATAAAGCCAAAAGCTGAACACCAGCAACACCGTTGCCCGGATTGCGGCGCCAAGCGTCACATTCCCCGTCGCCGGCGTCGGGTCGTCGACATGCTGTTCAACGGTGCGCGCCGGAAACAGCAGATAGACCATCGGTCCGATGACCAGCGCCACCAAGGAAGCCTGCACAAAGCCGTCACGCATGGTTTCAACGGTGGCTGATCCGTTCATCCCCATGACCGACATCAGAACCACCATGACCACGATCAACATTCCCGCCTGCGCGCCGCTTTGCAAGATCATGCGAAAGCCCGCGAAATAGGCCAGCCACATCGCGCCGGTATAGACCAAGGGCATCGGGCGCAGCAATTCAACCAGCCAAGTCATCGCATAGGCCATGACAATCATCGCGATCGGCCCGGCGACGGCTTTCATCAGGTTGAACGCCTTGCGCTGCGCTGCAATCAGCCCCACCGGCAAGGCGGCGATAATCGGCGGCAACGCCGGGTCCAACAGCGGAATGGCCGCATAGGCCAGCGTGCCTATTGCCGCCAGCCGCAGTGCATAAAGCGGGTCGTCGTGCAGATCAGGGCGTGGCGTGACATACATACCCGCCCCCTAATGCAGAAAGCTGGTCCAGGACCGCAAACGCTGCAACCCGCGCGCGACCAGTGCAATCGGGTTGCCGGTGCCATCGGCAAAGACCACTGCATGCACCTTGCCGCCCACCCGCACCTGACGCGGCCAAGCCTCCATCCCGCCGGTCAGTTCCACCCGTACGGGTATGCGGCGCGCGGGCTCGAACCACCGGTTTGAGGGCTGGTTCACGATCAGGCCACCCTGCACTGACCGCCCCGGATTGATGCCCCAGGCGATGCTTTGCACCCGACCGTCAAAGATTTGCCCCGGCACCGCATCAAACAGCAAATGCACCGGGTCGCCTGCTGCAACATCCTGTAACTGATTTTCACGCAGGTCGATGGTAACCCAGGCCGCATCGGCATCAATGAAGGTCAGCGCCGGATTGCCCGCGCCGATGAACTGACCTGCCGACAGCGTGACATTGGTAACCACACCGTAATGCGGCGCGCGGATGGTGGTGGAGGCCAAATCATATTGCGCGCGCTCCAATTGCGCCTCTGCGGCCAGTATCGCCGGATTTTCCGCGCCATCCGGCCCAAGTTGGGCGCGGGCGGCGGCAAGATTTGCCTCGGCACTTTGCAGGCGAGCCTCGGCATCGCTCACCTTGGCGCGGGCCGCTTCACCTTGCGCTTTGGCGACGATCCCGCGTTCCTCCAATCGGGCGGTGCGGTCCGCGTCGCTGCGCACAGTATCTAGGCTGCTTCGCGCTTGGGTCACCGCCGCTTGTGCCGCAACCAGTGACGCGCTGGAGGCGTTGACGCCTTGTGTCGCTGTGGCAAGGCTCGCCTCTGCCTGCCGCTGCGCCAATTCGAACGGGCGCGCATCCAGCGTGAACAAGGCATCGCCAGCCTGCACCACGGCATCATCCTCGACCATCACCTCTGTCACCTCACCCGAAACACGCGGGGCAATCTGCGCGACATGGGCCGATACGATCCCGCGCGATGACGATGGGGCCATGCGATCCGACAGGGCATATAGCAAGGTCAGCGCAAGAAGCAGCACGACGACGCCGAGCGCGACGCGCTTGGCGGGGTTGCGCGGCGCGGCGTCGGGTTCGGGTTCAATATTGTGCAGGATCTCGGCATCCGGCGATGGATCTGCTTCGTTGTCGTCGGTCATGAAATGCCTCGTTTGTCCGGAATGCCTGATAGATGTATTTTCCGTGTTGGTTTCAACCTAACTCATAACCACAGGTTCAGTCACGGTCAAAGACCCCATGCACGAAGCGCATGACAGATAACCCGTTGCTGTCATTTACCCACACGCGCTCTACATTGTCGCGACCCGTATCTCTCTGATGTGCCATTCCAACATTGTTACCGAAAGCGGATGAAAAAAGATCAAATGATGTATGATGCTGCAAGTTTCCGCCTTGACGACCATGTTGCAGTCATTACCGGCGCAGGCATTGGCCGTGCCATCGCAGAAACATTCGCCGATGCTGGTGCTGCCATGATGGTCAGCAACGCGGGCGGAGGTGGCCCAAAACCGTTCGACATGCCGATGCAGGATTTTCGCCGCGCCTTTGATCTCAACCCATTTTCTCTGTTCCGTTTGGCGCAGATGGCTGCACCCGAAATGGAAAAGGCTGGCTGCGGTGCGATGTTGGCAATCACCTCGATGGCTGGCGAGAATAATAACAAGCGCATAGCCCCCTACGGTTCTTCCAAAGCGACGACCAATCACCTGATCCGCAACTTCGCAAGGTTTTTCGCGCGTTGACGGCTTTCGCCCGGCGATATATCGCTTGCAGCCAAATGGCCGCAACGACGGGTTTGACAACCACGGGTTCACAAATGACGATGCGACCCTATCTAGGGTATACCGCTGCGCTACGGGCGGCGGCCCTTCGTTTCAAGTGCATCCCCGGATGCGGCGCTTAGTTTGACGAGTGGAACAGATTTTTGCCTTAGCGGCACAGAGAGGGGAATTGAATCATGGCGTCTCGGATAAAGGGCCACCGGGTTGTCGCGATACTCGTTCTTGTTGTCGCAACTGCGTGGGTCGGCACCGGGGAATTTGCCGCTGTGGGGAGCAAGGCCGCCGGCGCGCAGAGTTCGGAATCGGAGGCGGCAAAGCCTGTTGAAGCGCCTGTGGTGAAACACACAGTTTCAGTGATCACGCCTACATTCAAAGAACATGCGCGGGAAATCCGCATTTCCGGCGTAACCGACCCGGACAAGAAAGCGCTGCTTGCGGCCCGCACAAGCGGTGTCATCGCGACATTGGATATCAAGAAAGGCGACGCGGTTGCGGCGGGAAGTGTCATCATGACGCTGGAGGGGCCGGACGTGGTCGCGGGGCTTGCGGTGGCGAAAGTGGCGTTGGATCAGCGGGAGCGTGAGTTGTCGAACGCTGAAACCCTGTTCAAGCGGGGCAATACGTCGGAAACCCAGTTGATTGCATCGCGTTCAGCCGAAGCTGCGGCAAAAGCGCAGGTGAGTCAGGCGCAAGCTGCGGTTGACCGACTGACCCTGATCGCGCCGTTCTCCGGGTTGGTGGATTCGATTGCGGTGGAACTGGGCGAATGGGTGCAGACCGGGATGCCGATTGCGACCGTTCTTGCGCTCGACCCGATCGTCGTGAACGCCGAGGTGAGCGAGACCGACGTGCGCGAATTGAAGACCGGCTCCAAAGCGCATGTGCATCTGGTCAACGGCGACAATATGGAGGGAACCGTGCGGTTCATTTCCGCTGCTGCGTCAGAGCAGACACGCACCTTTCCTGTTGAAATTGCGCTGCCCAATCCCGGCCGTGAAATCCCTGCCGGGATGACCACAAACGTCAGTCTTTTTGCCGCACCTGTGCGGTCGGTTACGGTTCCGAGGTCCGTGCTGACCCTGCTTGAAAGCGGCGTGATCGGCCTGCGGGTGGTCGGGCCGGATAATGTTGCAAAGTCAGTGCCGGTTGATCTGATCGACGATACGCCTGACGGCATGGTTCTGACGGGCGTGCCGGAGGGTGTTCGGATCGTCGTTGCCGGGCAGGATCTGGTGAAGGATGGCGAAACGGTAAACGTTGATGAGACAAGCCTGAGCAAAGCCGATCCGAAACCTGCGGCTGCTTTGACCGCTCCCCCCGGCGGTGTCACTGAATGAAAATCGTTGAAACTGCCATTGCCTATTATCGGCTGACGATCTCCGTTTTGATCTTTCTGATGTTGGCGGGAACGCTGGCCTATATTTCAATTCCAAAAGAAGCCGAGCCGGATGTGCAAATTCCGATCCTCTATGTCAGCATGACATATCAAGGGATTTCGCCGGAGGATTCTGAGCGGCTTTTGCTACGGCCCATGGAAACCTCACTGAAGAATATCACCGGAATCAAGAAGATGACGTCCACCGCCTATCAGGGTGGCGGTAACGTGCTGCTGGAGTTTCAGGCAGGTGTCGACCTCAAGAAAGCGTTGGATGACGTGCGCAGCAAGGTTGACAGCGCCCGCCCCGACCTGCCGCAGAACGCCGATGAGCCTGCGGTGCATGAGGTCAATATTTCAGAGTTTCCGGTGCTGGTTGTCACCTTGTCCGGGGCGGTGCCCGAACGTCTGCTGGCAAAGGCAGGCCGCGCCCTGCGCGACCGGATAGAGGAGGTTCCCGGCGTTCTTGAGGCCAACCTGCAAGGGGTGCGCGACGATCTGGTCGAGGTCGTGATCGACCCCGCCAAACTCGCGACCTATGGCTTGCGCCCCGACATGCTCATTGCCGGTGTGAATGCCAATAACCAGCTTGTCGCGGCGGGGGCAATGGAGGGGGCCGAGGGGCGCTATGCGATCAAGGTTCCATCGCTGATCGAAACACCCGAAGATGTGGCCAACCTGCCGATCGTTTCGACGGATACAGCCATCGTGCGCGCGCGTGATCTCGCGTCGGTGCGCGCCACTTACAAAGACCCCGAAACCATCACCCGGCTTGACGGTAAGCCTGCGGTTGCCATCGAGGTGTCCAAACGTATCGGGGCGAACCTGATCGAGACGGTTGACGAAGTGAAAGCCGTGACCGCAGAGTTTCAGAAATCCTTGCCCGAAGGCGCGGATGTTGCGTTCAGTCAGGATAAATCGACTTCGATCCGGCAGTTGCTGTCCGATTTGCAGAACAGCGTTCTGACGGCGGTTATTCTGGTCTTTATCGTCATTCTGTTTGCGCTGTCGGGGCGTGCTTCCATCCTGATCGGGCTCGCGATTCCGGCATCGTTTTTGATGGGCATATTGGTGCTGTCGATGGCGGGACTGACGGTCAACCTTGTGGTGCTGTTCAGCCTGATCCTGTCGGTCGGCATGTTGGTGGACGACGCGATCATCGTGACGGAATTTGCCGAGCGTCGGATGTCCGAGGGGATGGACAAACGCGAAGCCTTTGCGCTTGCCTCGCACCGGATGGCCGGGCCGGTAATTGCGGCAACAATGACACGGGTTGCGGCATTTTCGCCACTGCTGTTCTGGCCCGGCATTGTTGGCGAGTTCATGAAATACCTGCCGATCACGCTGATTGCCACGCTCTCGGCGTCAATGCTCTATGCGCTGGTGTTCACCCCAACCTTGGGGGCGCTGTTTGCGCGCCGCAGTGAAGTCGAGGAAAGCACCCACGAAGGGCTTTACATGCGGGTGGTGCGCCGTGCCATCAAACACCCTTTTATCGTGCTGCTGCTGGCCGTGGGCGCGCTGGTTGCGGTGCCGGTGGCTTACGGAAAATACGGCAACGGGGTGGAGTTTTTTCCAAATGTGGAGCCGGAATACGGCCTGCTTTATGTCCATGCGCGCGGCAATCTTTCGATTGACGAGAAGGACGCACTGGTGCGTCAGGCTGAAAAACGCATCCTTGGCTGGCCGGGGGTAAAGACGGTTTACACCCGCTCAGGCAAAGCTGGCGGGGCCGGGCAGAATGTGGCGGCAGATGTAATCGGCGTCATCCAGTACGAGTTTGTCGATTGGCGCGAACGCAAGGCGGCCAACGATATTCTGGCCGATCTGCGCGTGGCGATGCATGGCATTCCGGGGGTCGATATAGAAGTGTCGGTGCCAGAGGCAGGCCCGCCCACGGGCAAGGCGATTCAGATTCAGCTTTCTGCGGACAACCCGGCAGGGCTGAATGATGTGGCCCGAAATGTGGCTGCGGAGTTGCATAAAATGCCGGAAGTGATTGATATCGACAACGGCTTGCCACCGCCCGGCATTGACTGGGAGTTGAAGGTGGATCGTTCGGCTGCGGCGCGCTATGGGGTCTCGCCCGGCGCGGTAGGTGCGATGGTGCAACTGGTGACGAGCGGGTTGAAACTGTCGGATTATCGGCCTGCCGGTGCGGATGATGCTGTCGATATCGTTTTGCGTCTGCCACAGGATCAACGCACCATTTCGGCGCTGGATCAGCTGCGGATCGAAACGACGAGCGGCACTGTTCCGATCTCGAATTTCGTGACCCGCACCGCGGCACCGACCACCGGCACATTGACCCGGATTGATGCGAAACGCACCGTCATCGTTCAGGCCGGTATCCGCGAAGGGGTGCAGGCCGCACCGGTCCGCGCTGCAATCACCAAAGAGTTGCAGGCCGCGAACCTTGAGCAGTTCGGCGTACGTTGGAAACTCGCGGGTGAGGATGAGGAACAAGCCGAAGCCGGGGCGTTCCTCGGCAAAGCCTTTGGTGCAGCCCTCGCGCTGATATTTGCCGTGCTGCTGGCCCATTTCAACAGCTTCATTTCGCTGGGCCTCGTGCTCTCGGCAGTGGTGATGTCAACGATCGGCGTGTTTCTGGGCCTGCTGATCATGGGGCAACCGTTTGGCGTGGTGATGACCGGGATCGGGGTGATCGCGCTCGCGGGCATCGTGGTGAACAACAACATCGTGTTGATTGATACCTATGATGACCTGCGCCGTTCCGGCATGGACAAGGTGGAGGCCATCATTCAGACCTGCCACGAACGGGCGCGCCCTGTGGTACTGACAGCGTTGACGGCCATTCTGGGGGTGCTGCCGATTGCCTTTGGGTTGAACCTGGAGTTGCTGACCCATGAAACGACCTATGGCGCGCCATCGACGCAATGGTGGATTTCGCTGTCGAGCGCGATTGTGTTCGGTCTGGCCTTCGCCACGGTGTTGACGCTGATCGTGACGCCCTCGATGCTGATGGTGGTGACCCGCGACAACGAAAGCAAAGCAAGGAAACGCCGTGGTTGGTTTCGCCGTCGGAGGGATGAGCCGGTTCTGGAAAGCTGAGCCGCCGGGTGACACATCGTCGTAGGACCAACATGCCGTGCGGACAGCTATCGAGCAGGTTGTGTGTTTGATATCTGAAGCCCGATATTTTCGTCGGGAGAATAGACCGGTTTCAGGTTTAACGCAGCGTCGGCGGCGCTTCCGGCATGGCCCGCAGGTCTTCGACCCCCATCCGCAATCCACGTCCGATGCGATGGGCAAGGGTTGACCAGGCAAGTGCTGTTTCGGGCGGCAGCTCTGCGTCCAGGACCTCATCAAACAACGCCAGCCAATCGACAAACATCGGACCACGGACATTGCCCGCTTGCATATGTTTCATCATCGGGTTGCCGTCATAGCTGCGCTCCATCAGGATCGCATTGCGCCAAAAGCGGGCGATCTTCGCCTCATGTTCCGGCCAGTCAGTGACATGGGCTGCGAATATCGGCCCCAACACCGGATGCTGACGGATACGGGCGTAAAACCGCGCGACAACGCAGTCGATCTGGTCGGGCGAAATCGGGAAACGTGCGAGCATCATAGGAAAACCGTAAGGAATTTTTCGCACAGGCTCAAGCGCCAGACTGTCGCAGGCTATTGGCGCAATGTGCCGCCCAAAGCGGCATCAATCCAATGCGCAGCCTTGCAGCACATCGAGCGGAACCACCTCCAGCGTGCGTTGATGCGTTGCGGCCAGCACGATTTGCGGCGCGGCCCCTTCATCATGGGCCTGCATGAAACGGGCGGCGCAAAGGCACCAGCGGTCGCCGGGTTTCAACCCCGCAAAACCAAACTCCGGGCGCGGGGTGGAAAGATCATTGCCGAGATATTTCGACAGCGCCAGAAACTCTGCCGTCATCACCGCGCAAACAGTGTGGAGGCCGGTGTCGCCCGGTCCGGTATCGCAACAGCCATTCCGGAAATAGCCTGTCATCGGTGTGGTGGAACAGCCTTCAAGCACGCCGCCAAGGACGTTGATGGATGGCGCTTTCATGGGTTTCCCTTTTCATAGGCCGCAGCGATAGACCGGAACATCGCGATATTGCTTTCATAAGCGCCGGCGGTGCGGAACCCGCGGTCGGCGGAGTTTATCGCCACAACAACGCCTGCCGGACGGTTGACGTAAATATATTGACCATAGATGCCACGCGCGAGAAATTCGCCCTCACCGGCGTCTTCCGGCACCCACCATTGATAGCCGTATTGAATCGCCCCCGGAGCAGTAATCGCCTGCGGGCGGGTGGAGGCATCGACCCAATCGGCAGGTACGATCTGCTGGTTGCCGACACGGCCCATCTGTAGGAACAACTGCCCCATCCGCGCGTAATCACGGGTAATCATGTTCAACCCGCCAAGCACAAAGGGTTCATGCAACCCATCGGTGACATAATATGGCACTGCCTCCAACCCCAGCGGTTTGATCAGCTTATCCGACATCAGATCGACGATATCGCGCCCTGTTGCCCCCCGGATCACCATGCCGATGACATGGGTGTCGATGGAAACATACTGCCATTGCGTGCCCGGCGCGCATTCGCGTTCCGTCAAACCCTCGGCAAAGCTATCCATCGACTGCCCAAGCGCCAGAACGCGACCCATCTGGTTGATATCACTCCAGAAATCAAGGTAATCTTCGTTGAACTTCACGCCTGACTGCATGGTCAACACATCGCGGATTGTTGCGCCGTCATAGGCTGAACCGATCAGGTCGGGCACATATTTTGTTACCGGATCGTTGATGTCGTCAATCGCGCCTTCCTCCAGCACGATGCCAAACAGCGCCGAAAGAAAGCTTTTGGCAACCGACCATGAGATGCGTTTGTCCATCGCGCCGGTGCCAAGCCGGTAATCTTCGGCCACCAGCGCGCCATCTTTCAGCACGACAAATCCCGTGACGCTGCGCGCCT
Organism: Pseudorhodobacter sp.; assembly: GCF_030452865.1. Taxonomy (GTDB): domain Bacteria; phylum Pseudomonadota; class Alphaproteobacteria; order Rhodobacterales; family Rhodobacteraceae; genus Pseudorhodobacter. The sequence goes on along the minus strand of NZ_JAKDLJ010000034.1, from coordinate 4,114 downwards.
CTTTCCATGCTTCCAGCCCCGCAATATCGGGCAGTGCCGGGCCTTTTGGCAACGGCATGATGGGCGGCGCGATGGCAATCGGCTCACTCAGGAAGGCCTGGTCCATATGGCTGAAATTCTGCACAATCTGGTCGGGCTTGAACAATCCGAGGACGGCCTGCAAACGCCCGATTTCGGTGCGCTTCCAAAAGGCGAGGGCGGCGACGATCAGGAGCAGCAGAACAAGGAACTTCAGGAAACGGCGCATGGTGACCCCTTTGTTGCGTATGGCAAACCGATCATGGCAAGCGCGGCAATTCAAGCCCTGACCCGCTTTTGCGGCGAGGCAACGCGGCGTCAGGGCGGTGGGGCCATCCATTCGACCCATCGGCCATGGAAATCAACACGCCCCAGCTGGATCATCTGACCCCCCGGCCTAGCCGAAGCGTCAGCGCCGCCCCCGGTTCCGCCCCATCGGCTTCCATCGCCAGATGGGCCAACGGGGCGTCAACACTGGCAAGCTTGCCTGCGGCTTGCAGCAGCGCCTCGCCGCGCAGTTGGGTTGCCTTCGGGAAATATTGCCACGCAATGGTATGATAGATCAGATGCAACCGCCCCGGCATCACATCGTTCAATCGGGCTTCCAGCCAATCCACCGCATCGCCCTGTTCCACATGGATATCGGTGGCAAGCGCAATTGCGGCTTGGGTCAAGGCCAGACGATGGGCCTGATCGGCCCAGATATAGGAGCGAATGCGCACGGCGTCGCGTGTCACATCCAGCGGGTTCAGATCGACGGCACGGCGTTCCACCACTTGTGGCGGCGCGACCGGCGGGACGGAACCGCGCCACTCCGGGGTCAGCCGTACCGGGCTGTCCGCGGGGCCATAGCCGGGGCCGATTGCCAGGGCGTAACGATCCCAGTTCAAGTTCAGGCCCGCACTCGCGCCCAATTCCGACAGCGCCAAAGGCAGGCCAAAGCGCGCGGTCAACCAATGGCCCGCGGCGATCAGGGCGGCGGAGCGGCGCACTTCATTCGTTTGTGGCGCAGAGGAGAGCCAGTGCAGCAGCGGCTCGGGGTGACGGGCGATGGCCGCCAGCAACGTGGCGATCATTTGTGCATCGGAAAAGTGGTGGGGGTTCGCATAAAGCGCCTGAAGGTCGGGATCGGCGTGGTTGAGGGTCAGCGCATGCAAACCGCCCACCAGTCGCAACGCAACGGAATCTTTGCGGTACGATGGGTCACCGGGCCAGTGCAGGATGTGGTCGGCAACCGGATTGCCGAGGGCCAAGTGATCGGCCAAAAGGCGCAACAAATGAGCGGTGAAGGGTGAGCCGAGGCTTTCACAGGCATCGGCTTGTTCCCGAAAACAGTCACGCACGGGGTTGTTCATTTGAAGCGTTCCGAGAGTTTTTGCAGCAGACTGCGGGTATCTGGTGGCGGTGTGGAATCGGCGGTGGCTTGGGAAGATTTGGGCACCGGGATTGGTTTTGGTTCGGCTTGGGGTTGGGTTCGCAGCGCAACCGCGTTGGAAAACTTCGCACCCTCGCCGGACGCAAGATAGGCGCAACCGTCAGAAATCCCCCGGAGCAGGTCATCCAGCCATTCCTGATCCGCCTTGGCGAAATCGTGCAAGACATAGGCGGCCACCGCATCCTTGTGGCCGGGATGGCCGATGCCAAGCCGCACGCGACCATAGGCCTCCCCGACATGGCCATGGATTGACCGCAAACCGTTATGTCCGGCGTGCCCTCCACCTTGCTTCAGGCGCAGCTTGCCGGGGGCGAGATCAAGCTCATCATGGAAGACAATGACCTGCGCGGGTGTAATCCGGTGATAGGCCATCGCAGCCTGTACCGCTTCGCCCGACAGATTCATGAAGGTTTCGGGCTTGAGCAGCAACACCCGTTCGTCGCCCAGCCGCCCGTCCGCGACCAAACCTTTGAACGCTTTTTTCCAAGGGCCAAAGCCGTGATCAGCAGCGATCCGGTCAACCGCCATGAAGCCGATGTTATGCCGGTTGCCCGCATATTTTGCGCCGGGATTGCCCAAGCCCACAAACAGCCGCATCGTCTTTGCCTTTCTGCTTGCGCCGTGACACGGGCAACAGCACGCTTTAAGGTAGATATCGCCTATTGCCTTGCTTGCAAAGCCACCGCAAGGTTTGGCTTGGAATCACAAATCCCGGCGACAAACGCAAAACGCGGGGAAAGTGTCCCCGCGTTTCAATTCTTGCTACGGAACAAGATGATTACGCCTCGGCACCCTCTGCTGCCGCTTCGTCATCCCCGCCTTCGGTGTCGTCACCGGCCGAACGCAGGCTCGACGGGGCCGAAATATTGGCGATCACGAAGTTCCGCTCAACAGTCGGTTTTGCGCCGTCGGGAAGTTTGATATCGTTGATGTGGATAACATCGCCGACATTCAGCCCGGTCAAATCGACGGTAAGGTGGTCGGGAATGTTGGAGGCGTTCACTTCCAACTCGACCTCGTTGCGCACTGCAACCAGCGTACCGCCCTTTTTCAGACCAGGCGCTTGTTCATGGTTCTCGAAGGTGACGTGGATGAACAGGTTGATCCGGCTGTTGGCGCGCAGGCGCATCAGGTCCAGATGCAGGGGCGTATCCTTGACGACATGGCGCTGCACGTCGCGGCAGATAACGCGCACGTCCTTTTCGCCTTCAACCTTGAGGTTGAACAGCGTCGACAGGAAGCGGCCCGCCTTCAAGTGCTTGACGAGGTAGTTATATTTCATGTTGATGGCCATCGGCGCCTTGCCGTCACCATACACAACACCGGGCACCATTTGATCACGACGAGCTTGGCGGGCGGCCCCCTTGCCTGTCCCCGCGCGTACCTCGGCTACAAGATCCGGGATCTCTTTTGCCATTTTGATTCTCCATTTGTTAAGTCCGCCGCCCTCCAAGGGTGTGCGCCGCGACCGGGGGGCTATAGCGGGGAATCAGCGTCAGGGAAAGCCAATAGTTGGCGGCTGGCGTGGCTGGTTGGCGATTGTTTGCGGGCTTGTGCCGACGCGACACCTGTTCTAGGCGTCCGTTTGCTGAGGAGGAAGCCCACAAATGCCGACCAACAGTCTCTCCATCGCCCGCGCGCCGCTGTGTGCGTTTGCCGTGATGGGGATGATGTGGGGAACCTTCGCGGCGGTGCTGCCGGACCTGAAGACGATGCTGGGGGTGGATGAGGCAACACTGGGCCTGCTTTTGTTCCTGACGCCAGTTACGGCGGTGCTGGCAATGCTTGGCGCACCGGCTTTCGGAAGCGGCTTCGGGCGTCTCGCCCTGCCACTCGCAACCTTGCTTATGGCGGTCAGCTTTGCGCTTCCGGGCCAAACCGCATCGCTTTTGCTGTTTCCGCTGGCAATGCTGGCATGCGGTGCCGCAACCGGATTGACGGATGTGCTGATGAACGCGCGGGTCGCCGCACTGGAAAATGCGCATGCCCGGCCGCTGATGAACCTGTGCTATGCGATCTATTCGCTGGGCTATGCGTTGGGCGCACTGGTGACCGGCGCGCTGCGCGACAACGGTGCGGGGCCGGGGTTGATCATGGGGGCGATGGCGGCCCTGACGCTGGTGATGGCGCTGTTCACATGGGAACGCGACGGGCGGATTGACGGCCTTACCCGACCTGCGGACCGGGACGCGGCGGCGCTTGGCGTGTTGCCGCTGATCGGTGGCGCGATTGTTCTGGTGGCCTTCATGACCGAAAACGCGGCGGAAAGCTGGTCGGCGCTGCATATCGAAAAGACTTTGGGCGGAAGCCCGGCGCAAGGCGCACTCGGCCCAGCCACCCTGGCGCTGACCATGGCTGCGGCCCGCCTCGGCTACCTGGTGGCTCCTACCTGGGTGGTCGACGAGTTGGAGAAGGTGGTGCTGCCGTACCACCTCGATGCCCTGAAGCAGGCCGCCGGCCGCATCGCGCTCGACGGCCAAACGATGGCCGCCGCCGCCACCTTCGTGCCGGCGCCCCGGCGCGGCATCGGCCTGGTGGCGCAGGACGGCGCTCTGTTTCCGCACCTGACCATCGCCGACAATATCGGCTTCGGCATCGGCAGGCAGGAGCCGAACCGCGAGACGCGCATCGCCGAGCTTGCCTATACCGTCGGCCTCGACA
>NZ_JAKDLJ010000350.1 GCF_030452865.1 Pseudorhodobacter sp. | reverse complement strand
CCCAAATTCTGGAAGGAATGATTGTCCAATGAAATCAATATATTACATAACCTTGATTATGCGAGTCCGATTTTGGGCTGTCATGATGGGTGCATCCCTCGGTCTCGCCGCCTGCACCGGCGTACCGATTGCCAAGACCAATTGCTGGGCCACCGCTGGCTCCACTGTGACCACTTCCACCAAGGGCGCAAGCCCGGATGCGGGGCTTGTCTCTCGCGGCAACACGTCGAGCCTTGATGTCATTCCCTGCGAATAAACCTCTTGACCTGATCGGGGCCTTGGCTTTGGGCGTGGCCGTCCTGCCTTGGCCTGCGTCGGCGCAAGGCGTGCCGATTGTCGACCCGAAGTCGATCATCCAGCACGGGCTCGAGATCGCGCAGATGTCCTATCTGACGGGCGGTCGCGAGCTTGAGACCGACAAGAAGCGCCGCATCGACGAGTTGCACCAAGACCAACTCGACGCACTGGATGCCACGCTGGCGATGATGACGGGCCAGACACCGTGGATCGGTGATCTCGAAGTGATCCCCGGGGCTGAGGCCGAAGTCCTCTATGCCGTCGAGGACAACAACCCTTATGCCGCCCGGCTTTTCGGCGATGCCAAGACCAGCATCGAAGAGATGATCGTGGCCACCGCGCAGAAATACGCAGGCCACCCTGGTCTTGCCCGCGCCGGATTGAACCCGGTCGAGTTTCGCATTTGGTTCCAGAGCCTCGTGAAACAGGAATCCGGGTTTTCCATCGGGGCGCGCAGCCCAGTCGGAGCCTTTGGCCTGACGCAGGTCATGCCGGACACCGCCAAGGATCTTGGCATCTTCCCCGCCTACTATGACGATCCGATGCTGCAGCTGGATGGTGGCGCACGGTACTTCCTGACGCAGCTCGACAAGTTTGGCTCGGTGCCGCTGGCCTTGGCCGCCTATAATGCTGGTCCGGGCAATGTCACGAAGTATGGTGGCATCCCTCCGTTTGAAGAGACACAGAATTACGTCGTCCGCATCACCGGGTTCTTCAACGCCTATGCCGGCAAGATCACCGGCGTGGATCAGGTCGGCACTTTCGATCCACGCGACATGGCGATCGCCGAGGCCAGCAACACTGCTGACGCAGGCCTGCACTATGGGATGGCCGCCTCTCTGGAGATTGAGGCGTCGCTGGTGCGGCTGCGTTCCATCATCGAACGCATTCCCACGACCAAATCGACCAAGGAGGCCCTCGATCTCAACAGCTATGCCCGGGCGGAAGCCGTTCGCATTGGGCTCATGGTCGAGCGGGTCAAGGCCGCCCGCGTGAAGGTCGATCAGGCCCGATATGCCCTCTGGCTGCAGGCCTATGCCATCGACGCAACATTCATCAAAGTGAAGGGTGGTTCCGAATGATCCGAAATCTGTGTTTGGGGCTTGGCCCTCTTCTGATCTCTGCAGCCTTGCTCTCCCCTGCCCCCGCCGTGGCGCAGGGCGTGCCGACAGTTGACGTCACCAGTATCGCCAAGATCGGCGAAGTGCTGACCGAGGCAAAGCTGCAGGTGAAGGAGATGATCGCCTCCAACCTGAAGCTTGATGAGCAGATCCTGAAGCAGATTGAACAGATCGCCACCCTGAAAGCCCAGCTTGACGCCTTGCGCAACGGGCTAACCCTGGAGGCCTTGGGCATCCCGGACCCCGACGCCTTCTTTGACGATATCCTGCCCGATGTCGCCGATCTGACTGGCGGTCTGGTTGCGGCCAAGGAGGGCAGCTACTCCCTGATGACCACATCGGGCAAGGTAGGCGACAAGCCCGCCGCAGAGTATGTCTCCGAGTTCTTCGCCTCAGCGGGCCTCGATGTGGCCACTGTCGATACTCTGGCAAACAGTGAAGACGAAGGGGTTGCCCGGATCGGCACGCAAGCCAACACCGCGGCCTTCCTGTCGGCGGCCGCTGAAACTTCCTCGGTCAAGGCATCGGAAAGCCTCGAGCGGGTCCACGAGCTTGTTCAGGAAATTCCGGACACTGAAGGGCTGAAAGAAGCGATCGACCTCAACACTCGCGTGACGGCAGAACTGTCGATCGCACTCGCCAATATCTGGAACATGGAGTCCGCCCAGCTGATGGGCATGGGCGAAGCGGGCGTCATGGATGCCGCCACCGCAGCCGAAGAGCAGAAGTTCATCAAAGTCCTTGGGGGAGAATGAGCATGGCCAATGGTATCAAAGCGCGAATGATGGGCGGTGCCTTTGGGCTGATCGCGGTTTTCTCGGCCGCAGCTTGGGCCGAAACCCCTGTCCCGGCAGACCTTGCCCAAGAGGAAGCTTATCTCGACGTCTTGCCGAAGGTCGAGATACCGGAAGACATCCAGCCGATCCCGGGAGCAGTGAACGAGGAATTCCGTAACTGTGAGGCCTCCTGGCCCGCAGGCTACGCGTTGGCGCGGTCTGGCCCAGAGGCGCGGGCGCTGCGCGACATCTACGGCCTAGTCCGCGTGCGAAATGTGATTGAAACGCAGGATTGCGGCTGCGCAGGCAAAGTGGCGAACTGGGAAGAGGTCGAGGCCGTCGCGGCTGCATTGCGCGATCATCACGATGTCCAGCGCCTCAGCTGGCAGCAGACGAAGGCGATTGCGGAAGAGGCCGCAACACTGACGGCTGTCGCAGAAACCATGTGTGGCGGCAGCTTCTGATGGACAGCGTCTCGACCATCCTGACGACGCTGGATGCGGCGATCACCTCTGCGGGGCGGCAGTATTTCGAGGCGACGGCGGGTGCGGTCGGGCCGATTTACACGACCCTGCTTGCTCTCCTGCTCGTCATGGTCGGGATCAATGCGGCCCTGAATGTCTATCGGATTTCCATGCGCGACGCCGTTCAATTGTCGTTCCGGATCGTCATGGTTCTGATGTTTGGCCTGACCTGGTCGAACTTCACCCAGATCTACGATGCCGCCAGCAACGGACTCAGCGCACTAGCACTGGAATACTTTCGGCTCGGGGGTGGCGGTGTCGGCGCCTCCGCCACTGCAGCGATGGATGACATGGCGAACATGATGGCCGGAAACGTGGATTCCGTGTCTTCGGCCATGTCCTCGATCATGCGCGGCTTTGTAGCCGCTGTTCTCTATGTGGTGCTCGGCGTGTTGATGGCAGTTTACGTGTTCATCGTCGGCTTTTCGAAGCTGATGATCGCCTTCCTTCTCGGGGTTGCCCCGATCGCGATTGGAGCCACGATCTTTGAGAAGACCAAGGGCATGTTCGAAGCCTGGCTTTCGGCAATGATCGGTTACCTCATGTATCCGGTCGCCTCAGCTGGTGTCATCGTGGCGGTCGTCACCGTCGCGCATGACGTGTTCCGCGAGACAAAAGATGTGACCGACCTCGGCTCCATCCTCGGTTTCTTCGTCATCGTCTTTGTCGGGATCTTTGCCTTGATGGCGATCCCGAATGCCGTGACCCACATCACCGGTCAGATCAGCCTTGCGAGTATCGCGCCGCAAGCGCTGCGGGTTGCGGGCAAGCCGCTGGAAAAGGCTTCCGACTATTCGGCGCGCCGGATGAACGAAGTGCGCTCGGGGTTCATGCACGGCAAGACCGAACACCACCATTTGCGCGATCAGGCGCGTTCCGATGCCGAGCGCGGCCAAGCTGCAAGGGCGCGTTTGGGTCAATTCATCCGCGACAGTTGACGCTGACGAACTGGCCCACGCCGCACAACTGCCGACCGCGCAAATCCCCATTTCCGGAGCAAGACGATGACAGGCTCAAACCCTGAATTGAGAAGTTTTCTCGAAGCCGAGATGTTCTACGGCGTCAAAAAGCGCGAACGCATCGCCTATCTGGTGGCGGGCGGCGGTCTGG
>NZ_JAKDLJ010000349.1 GCF_030452865.1 Pseudorhodobacter sp. | reverse complement strand
CAGTGCCTCATAGCAGATGAACAAAAGGGGAGTCAGCAGCATCGACAGGCTGATGATCAGGAGTACGATTTCCGATACCGAGGTCGGCAGGATGGATTGCTTGCGCGCGAAGCTGACGATCAGGAAACCGAATTCACCTGCTTGTGCCAGACCAAGCGTGAAAAGCCAGCGGTCGCGGCCTCGGATATTGAAGATGAAGGTCAAAAGCAGCAGCACCCCGGCTTTCAGCGCGATCACTGCAAGCGTGAGGGAAATCACCTTCCAAGGGTTCGCCAGCAGCACCTCAAAGTCAATGCTGACGCCGACTGTCATGAAAAACAACCCCATCAGGATGCCTTTGAACGGCTGGATATCCGCCTCCAACTGGTGACGGAATTCGGAGTTGGCGAGCACGACGCCCGCCATGAAGGTGCCAAGCGCGGGGGACAGCCCGACCAGCATCATCAAGAACGCGATGCCCAGCACCATCAGGAGGGAGATGAAGGTACTCATCTCCGGCAGGCGAGAGGCGTGGACGAAGCGGAACACCGGGCGGGTCAGGAAATGCCCGACCAGCATGATGCCGACCACGATGCCGAGCGTCATCAGCGTAACAGCCCAACCCGGCAAGGATTGCACCAGCGTCAGCAAGGGTTCCGCCGCGCCAGATGGGGCGGCATGTGCGCTGTCGGCGGCGCCGTTCAGATCGGTGATGCCGAAGGTTTCCAATGTGACGCCGGCGGGAAGCCCCATACCGCTGAGCGCCAGCAGCGGAATGATCGCGAGAATCGGCACCACTGCGATATCCTGCGTCAGCAGCACGGCAAAGGTTGCGCGCCCGCCGCCGGTCCGCATCAGGTTCTTTTCCGACAGGGTTTGCAGCACGATCGCGGTGGAGGAGAGCGAAAACATCATTCCCAGAGTAATGCCGACCTGCCAGCTCAGCCCGATCCAGTTGGCCAGCACGGCAATCGAAGCAGTGGTCAGGACCAGTTGCAACCCGCCAAGCCCGAGCAATTTGTGCCGCATGTCCCAAAGCGATTTCGGTTCCAGCTCCAACCCGATCAAGAACAGCATCATCACCACGCCGAACTCGGCGAAATGCTGCAAATCCGTGGTTTCCGTTCCGGCAAGGCCAAGGATTGGCCCTACCAAAATTCCTGCCGCCAGATAGCCCAGCACCGACCCCAACCCCAAACGCACCGCCAATGGCACGATAAGCACCGCGGCGCCGAGGTAGATTGAGGCTTGGAGCAGAAAGCTTTCCATGGTGGTCCTTCTTGGGGTGCGCTGTAGGCGTCAGGTTGGCAAGGCGGTGTCGGGCTTGAATTGATCCATCACGATCTGACTTTGCACCCGTGACACGGCGGGATGCGGCAACAATACCTGATGGATCAAGCGGTTGAGGGCCGGCAAATCCGCGCACCACACCCTCAACAGGTAGTCGGCTTCGCCCGTCAATGTCCATGCGCTGATGATTTCGGGCCGGGTGGAGATCAGGCTGGCGAAACTGCGCGCACCTTCGGGGTCATGGCTCGCCATCTGGATTTGCACAAAGGATTGCACCGCGAGCCCAACCCGAACCGGATCGAGACGTGCCGCATAGCCGATGATATAGCCTTCCGATTCCAGCCGTTGCCGACGCCGCCCGGCTTGGGATGCCGACAGGTTCAACCGCTCGCCCAATTCCTGCGCGGTCAGCATGGCGTTCTTTTGCACCTCGCTCAGCAAGCGAGAATCGACTTCATCGAGCACTGCTCAAACCTCGCATGATTTTGCCCAAAGATGCGCGGAACGCGCACCTCCCTTTGCTATCATACGCAAGAATGCGCAAAATTCCGACGCCAATTGCGGTAAACTTTTGTTTCGCAATCAGGGTGCGTTGCTCTCAATTGCATTCAATTGCCGGGGTGAGGCAGCGTTTGCCACGCATAACGCGTTCACCCGGCAGATGAATAGCCGAATTCGATTAGCCGCAACAAGTACTAGGAGGATTTTTCATGGGACCATTCCCGCACGCAGCCCCCAAGGCCAGAATTTCGGCGGAAAACCCCGCTGGCACCGATGGTTTTGAATTTGTGGAATTTGCCCATCCCGAACCGCAGGCTCTGCGCGATCTGTTCGACCGGATGGGATATGTGCTGACCGCGCGGCATAAATCCAAGGATATCGAACTTTGGCAGCAAGGCGACATCACCTATATTCTGAACAACGAACCGGGCAGCCATGCGATGCGCTTTGTCGCGGAACACGGACCCTGCGCACCAGCGATGGGCTGGCGGGTGGTCGATGCCAATGCCGCCTATGCCCATGCAGTTGCCAAAGGTGCGACACCGTATGACGGTTCGGACAAGGCCTTGGATCTGCCCGCGATTGTCGGGATCGGCGGCAGCCTGATCTATTTCACCGACCAGTATGGCAGCGCGAACCCCTATGATGCGAAGTTTGACTGGCTTTCGACGCCAAAGCCGAAAGGCGTGGGTTTCTACTATCTCGATCACCTGACCCATAACGTCCACAAGGGCAATATGGACACCTGGTTCAACTTTTACGGCGATATCTTCGGGTTCAAACAAATCCGCTTTTTCGATATCGAGGGCAAACACTCCGGTCTTTTCAGCCGCGCGCTGACCTCGCCTTGCGGGCGCATCCGCATTCCGATCAACGAAGACCGCGGAGAGACCGGGCAGATTGTCGAATATCTCAAGCGTTACAAAGGCGAAGGGATTCAGCATATCGCGGTCGGGTCGGATGATATCTATACAACCGTGGATGAGATTGCGGCGCGCGGGTTGAAATTCATGCCGAAGCCGCCGCAGACCTATTATGAGTTGTCAAAAACCCGTGTGGTCGATCATCAGGAACCGCTGGACCGGATGGAAAGGCATGGCATCCTGATTGACGGCGAGGGTGTGGTTGATGGCGGTGAAACCCGCATCCTGTTGCAAATCTTCTCCAAAACCGTGATCGGCCCGATCTTCTTTGAATTCATCCAGAGAAAGGGCGACGATGGTTTTGGCGAGGGCAATTTCCGCGCGTTGTTCGAATCCATCGAACAGGATCAAATTGATCGCGGTGTTCTTAAAGCGATCTGAAACAACAGGATACAGGCCGCGCGCTCCGGGCTGTCTAACCCGATGACGCTGCTGCGTCTTCTCTGCAAAAAATATCCAAAATCCACAGCAACCAAGGCGTGCAACGCCCGACCCAAAAGCCTCAGCCGTTCGGCATCGAGAGTGCCAGCATCTTGCTGCCCTTCTTGTAGCGCACTTCGCTGCGGGTGATCGCTGCAACCGTGCCCCCATCCACGCGGTCGCCGACGCGGATCTTCTGATACCGGCCGGAGGAGCTGCGGATCATCGCGTAACGATTCGAGTCGGAACCATAAATCCCGATCAGGTTGGTCTTCGACAGGTTGAGCACGTTCTTGAACGTTGCCTGTTTCGCGACATTGGCATGGGTTGGAATGCGCGGTGCGGCGCTGACGCGCACTTCCGGTTCATCGGCTTCTTCCGGCTCCTGCACCGGGTCTGGTACTTTGACCTGTCGCCGGGTGGTTGTTGTTTCGCGGGTTGCGGCCGCCACTGCCGCCGCGACCGCTTTAGAGAAATCACGCGGACGTGCGGCAGGGCGGCGCGACATTGCAACCGGCAACACTGCGGCGTCGGCGGTCTTTTCCGCCGCTGCGGCCTTTGCGGCGAGCGATGCAGCCTCCACCGCTTCGCGTGCTGCCGCCGCAGCCTTCAAAACAGATTGGGGCCGCAGTTTCGGGCGCAGGCTGGCCAGACGGCGCACTGCCGGATCAGGTTCGATTGCCGCGCCATCCTCGGTGCCAGTCGCTGCCGCGTCCGGAGTTTGGT
>NZ_JAKDLJ010000348.1 GCF_030452865.1 Pseudorhodobacter sp. | reverse complement strand
GTGCCCGCGATTGAGCGGCTGATTGCGGCCTATCTCGACCTGCGCAGCAGCCGGGATGAGGCTTTCTTGCAAACCTACCGCCGCCTAGGCCTCGCACCATTCAAAGCAGCCCTTTATCCGGCCGAAGGGGCGCGTGATGCCGCGTGATTTGCCGTTTCGCCCAATGACGGACCGTGTGGCTGGGCTGAACGCCCGCTACCGCCATCATGGGGCAACGGCGGTGCTGGAACATATCCTGCGCGACCGCGATGTTGGTCGCGTGGCGCTGGTGTCCAGTTTTGGCGCGGAATCGGTGGTATTGCTGCACCTGCTTTCAGTCATTTCACCGCATACGCCGGTCCTGTTCATCGACACACAGATGTTGTTTCCCGAAACGCTGGCCTATCAGGAAAAGCTGGCGCAAAAACTCTACCTGACCGATATCCGCCGCTTGGGCCCTGCTCCCGCTCGGTTGGTGGCGGGTGACCCCGACGGCACGCTGCACAGGACCAACCCGGACGCCTGCTGCGCCCTGCGTAAAACGGCTGTGCTGGACCGCGCGCTGTCGGGGTTCGATGCCTGGATCACCGGGCGCAAACGCTATCAATCCGCCAACCGCGCGCAGGTGGAATTCTTCGAATCCGACGGCGAGGCGCGGCTGAAAATCAACCCGCTCGCGCATTGGAGCCGGGACGATCTGTCGGACTATATGATCAACAATCGGTTGCCGCGCCATCCGCTCGTTGCCAAGGGCTACCCGAGTATCGGTTGCGCACCCTGCACCAGCCCGGTGAACCTAGGTGAAGACCCTCGCGCAGGTCGTTGGCGTGGAAACGAAAAAACCGAATGCGGCATCCATTTCGTCAACGGGAAACTGACTCGCAGCTTACAGGAGACCAAAGCATGACCATCCTCGTCACTGACACCGGCTTTGCCCCGGAGATTACAATCCCCGCCTTTACTCCGATCGACATGCTGCCCTATCACGAAGGCGCGCTCGACCTAGCAAATACCGATGATCCGCAGGTTCTGGCACCTTATCTCGCCGATATTCGCCTGATCCGCGTCGATTTCCCGTCTTTTGCCGACGGGCGCGGGCTTACCTTGGCTCGGCGCTTGCGGATGATGGGGTATAAGGGACGTTTGCGCGCGCGCGGGCATGTGCTGGCCGATCAATACACCATGGTCCGTCGTGTCGGGTTTGATGAGGTCGAAATCAGCGAAGACCTCGCCGCCCGCCAACCCGCCGGACAATGGCTCGCCCGCGCCGATTGGCGCGCGCATGACCATCAGTCGCGGCTGCGGGCATAATCGCTTTCACCTGACACAGATCAAAGCTAGACAAAGGATGCCGGGTTAAGGCCGGGTAATGACGCAATGACCGAGAGCATGACCTTGACCAAAGCCACCCAGACTGAAGCCAACCCGAAACCCGCCAAGCCGCATCTGCCGGACGCGCAGATCGTGACGGCGGTGAAACACTGGACGGACAAGCTGTTTTCCTTTCGGGTCACGCGGCCAAAATCGCTGCGTTTCCGGTCGGGGGAATTTGTGATGATCGGGTTGATGGGCGACAACGGCAAACCGTTGCTGCGCGCCTATTCCATTGCCTCGCCCAATTGGGATGAGGCGCTGGAGTTCTACTCGATCAAGGTGCAGGACGGCCCGCTGACCAGCAAGTTGCAACACATCAAGGAGGGCGATGAGATTATCCTGCGCCCAAAGCCGGTGGGAACGCTGGTCCATGACGCGCTGTTGCCTGGCAAGCGTATCTGGTTTCTGGCGACAGGCACCGGGATCGCCCCTTTCGCCAGCCTGATGCGCGACCCGGAAACCTATGAGAAATACGATAGCGTCATTATGATGCACACCTGCCGCGAGGCGGCGGAATTGGAATATGGCCGCCAATTGGTCGAAAACCTGCGCGAGGATGAATTGATTGGTGAGATGGTGGAGGGCAAGCTGTTCTACTACCCCACCACCACGCGCGAAGACACCGCACAGATGGGGCGTATCACCGACAACCTGAGTTCTGGTAAAGTATTTGCCGATCTTGGGTTGCCACCGATGAACCCTGCGGAAGATCGTGTGATGGTCTGTGGCTCCATGGCGTTCAATATTGATGTGAAGGCGGTTCTGGAAGGGTTCGGCCTGCGCGAAGGTGCGAATTCCGAGCCGTTGGAATATGTGGTTGAAAAGGCGTTTGTCGGCGAAGGGGTTTGAAACCGCGCTTGATGCGAAACATTAAAAAAGCCGCGCAACTCAATGCGCGGCCTTTGTATTTCAAGTATCAGGTGGGCTTACATGCCCAAAGCGCCTTTGATCTGATCCAGCACTGGTTGCAACAGCGCCGGGTTGCTGGCAGCGGCGGTCACGGCGGATTTCAGCGCCGTCTTGGTGCCTTCGTCCAGAGAGGAGCCGTCGATCATCGCTGAAACTTTTTCAGCGTCGAAATTGGCGGCATCAAACACGTTTGACGGGTCCGCAGCGGGGGCAGTCCCGGTCGCGCTATTGGCGGCAGCATCGGCAGCGGCTTTTGCATCCGCAGCGGCCTTGGCGGCAGCATCCTCGGCCGCCTTCGCGGCAGCTTTCGCATCAGCCTCTGCCTTGGCAGTCGCCTCGGCAGTTGCGGTCTCAGCGGCTTTTGCATCCTCAGCGGCTTTGGCAGCGGCCTCCTCGGCCGCTTTTTCGGCAGCGGCTTTTGCGTCATCGGTTGCAGTCGCTGCAGTGCTAGCGGCGGCATCAGCGGCAGCCTTGGCATCTGCGGCGGCTTTTGCTTCAGCTTCCTGTGCGGCTTTTGCGGTTGCTTCCTCGGCGGCTTTCGCATCCGCTGCGGCTTTGGCCGCTGCGTCATCTGCGGCTTTCTTGGTGGCCTCTTCGGCCGCTTTCGCGTCAGCCGCCGCTTTGGTTGCGGCTTCCTGTGCGGCTTGTTGCGCCGGCACATAGCTGAACTGATAATACCCAAAACCAGCGACAGCAATCAGGACCAGACCTATGATCACGTTCTTGTTCATCAAAATAACTCCCACTTTCCGCTCAGAATAGCGATTCTGACGACTGAATGACAGAAATGCAGCGCGTTGGAAAGACTTGGGCGCAGAGCGGCAGACTTAAGGGCAAATTTCCACCGAAATCGGTTGAACATGGCCGTCGGTGGGTCTATTTTGCCGTCTGTGGCATTGAACATGCCGCAAATTTCAATGGCAGAAGGAAGCAAACCATAGCCCGCAGACCCCACAACGCCCCGCCGCAACGCGATACGGGCCCCCGTGTGAATGACCGCATCCGCAGCCCCGAGATCAGACTGATCGGCGCGGATGGAGAAAATGTCGGCGTCGTGACGCCTGCCCGCGCGATGGTGATGGCCGAAGAGGCCGGGCTGGATCTGGTCGAAATCTCACCCAATGCGGAGCCACCGGTCTGCAAGATCATGGACTTCGGCAAATTCAAGTATGAGCAGCAAAAGCGTGAGGCGGAAGCCCGCAAGAAGCAGCACATCATTGAAATCAAGGAAATCAAATTCCGCCCCGGCACCGACAAGCATGACTACGATGTCAAGATGCGCTCGGTCCTGAAGTTTCTCGGCGAAGGCGACAAGGTAAAAGTCACGCTGCGCTTTCGCGGTCGTGAAATGGCACACCAGCAGTTGGGGCTCGAACTTCTCAACCGCGTGGCCGATGATGTGATCGCCGAAGAGGCCGGCAAGCTGGAAAGTTTTCCCAAGCTCGAAGGTCGTCAGATGGTGATGATGATCGGGCCGAAATAGGGCGCTGACCAGTTTGGATACGCCCGGGGGTGGCACCCCCCCCCCCCCCCCGGGGGGTTTTATAAAAAAAATTTGCGGGGCGATTAGAAAAAACCCAAAAATTTATT
>NZ_JAKDLJ010000033.1 GCF_030452865.1 Pseudorhodobacter sp. | reverse complement strand
CATCGTGGAACCGGCAATCCCCTTCGCCTTTCAAGAAAACATCCGGACCGACCCGCAGAACCGCCAGGTCGAGCACCCCATCCCCATCAATATCCAAAGGATATGCACCCGTCACATCGGTAATCGGGGCAATCTCCCCCGCCGTGAAGGAAATTGCGCCCCCTGTCTTGCTGATATTGACCAGTAAGCTGGCCGGATTGGTGCCGCCAGCCACGAACAAATCAGGCCGCGCATCCCCGTTGCAATCAAGGATAGCGACACCACCACCGACAAAATGCTCCCACTCACCGGCATAGATCACGGGGGCAGGCAAATCGGCAGCGCGGTCCACGAAGCGCGGGCCCGCGAGGGCGGGACTCGCCAACAGCAACAGAAAAACAAGGTACTTCATTGCGCCGCGACCTCTCGTGTTGGGTCGTCGCGACCGCTGCCGAGCAGGTTTTCCGTCACCTCGGACAGCGCCAGTGCCGCCGCCCCCTGAGCCCAAAGCATATCACCCCAGGCGTGAATCTCTATCGGTGGGCGCGCCCGACCCGTGACAATCGCAAGATTGTCCATCTCCGCCAAAGTATCGGCGGCATACAGGTAGTCAAAACGCATCCGCTCGCCGCTCAGGATAATCAGCGAGGGGTCGAACAGGTTGACCACATTCGACAATCCAACGGCAAGATAGCGACCAGCGCGGCGAAAGATCGACCGCGCCGCGATATTGCCCGCTTTGGCATGGTCATAGAGGCTTTCAAGCAGCACATTGATGGATTGCCCATCCTTCCCCATCAGATTCAACGCGGTTGTCGCCTCGCGCGCAAGCGCATAATCGGCAACATAGGCTTCCAGACAGCCACGTTGACCGCACCGACACAAAGCGCCATCCAACTGCACTTTGGTATGGCCCAACTCCATCCCCAAACCATGCGCGCCGCGATAGATGCGGTGGTTGATGACAAGCCCCATGCCCAGCCCATGCTCAATCGTCACCACGGCAAAATCCGAAAGCCCCCGCCCGGCACCGAACCACAGTTCCGCAAGCGTCACCAGATTGGCGTCGTTATCGACATGCACCCGAAGTCCCAGATGTAACCCCACTGCCTGCGCGATATTGATACCACGATCTGCCAGAACCGATGACCAGAACACCGCTCCAGAGCGGCTATCGACAAACCCCGGCAGACCCAACCCCAAAGCTGCAAGTGATGACCGCGCGATCCCGGCTTTTTCGCAAATGCGGTCCAGCAGTGTTTCAATCGCGGTCAAAACCTCGGGCAGAGTCATGATGCCGGGGATGCGCTTTACCACCTCATCAGCGATCAGATTGCCGGCAAAATCCATGATCACGACGGTATGTTCACGGTCGGAAAGTTTCATCCCTGCCACCCGATAGGCATCAGCCCGCACACCCAGCGCGACCGCAGGCCGCCCACGTCCGGCATCGCCCTCACGGGTGGCGGTTACCTCCTCGATCAACCCGATCTCGATCAGATCGAAAACCCCGGTTGTGACCGAAGCGGGGCTGACCGCCAATTCCTTGGCAACCTGCACCCGCGCGATGGAGCCCGCAGCGCGCACACGCTCAAATATCTGCTGACGCAACGGCCGCAGCGACTCAGACAGCGGCGGGATAAGCGGGCCGCAGCCCGGACTTGCGCTCGACGCCGGGTCTTTTTGCAGTTGCGGCATTATTCTTTCACTTCCAAAACTAAAGCAGCGACGATTTCCATGATGCAACGGTGTTATCTTGCTGCAAAGCAGCATCCACGGTATGAAATGCCAATATATGGCATAGTGACTGTTATTTTTATTTTGACAACTGAATTTATTGGCGTCATTTTGCCGATGTACCGACGAATTCGTCGGACCAGCCGCATTGGGCTGATTCTATTGGGAGGAATAACATGCGTAATGCACTCATGCTGGCCGTCATCGCAGCGGCAGGGTTTTCGTCCGTCGCACTGGCCGAAGGCAAAGTGGTCGGCGTTTCCTGGTCGAACTTTCAGGAAGAGCGTTGGAAAACCGACGAGGCCGCGATCAAGGCCGCATTGGAGGCTTCGGGCGACACCTATATTTCCGCTGACGCACAGGCATCGGCTTCCAAGCAGTTGACGGATGTGGAAGCATTGATCGCGCAAGGCGCAAATGCCTTGATCATTCTGGCGATGGACAAGGACGCGATTGGCCCGGCGATTGACAAAGCAGCGGCCGAAGGCATCCCGGTCGTTGGCTATGACCGCCTGATCGAAGACAGTCGCGCCTTTTATCTGACCTTTGACAACAAAGGTGTCGGCAAGATCATCGCCGAAAAAGTCAAAGAAGCCCAGCCGACAGGCAACTATGCCATCATCAAAGGCGACCCCGGTGATCCGAACGCTGCGTTCCTGCTGGAAGGCATGATGGAAGTGATCGGCGGCGACGTGAAGGATGGAAAAATCAAGATCGTCGGCGAAGCGTTCTCGGATGGCTGGAAGCCGGAAAATGCGCAAAAGAACATGGAGCAGATCCTGACCGCCAACAACAACAAGGTTGATGCGGTTCTGGCCGAAAATGACGGCATGGCGGGCGGGGCGATTGCTGCCCTTTCCGCACAAGGCCTGAATGTTCCAATCGGTGGGCAGGATGGTGACTTGTCCGCCCTGAACCGTGTGGCTCGTGGCACCCAGACTGTTTCGGTCTGGAAAGACTCGCGCCAGCTTGGCAAAGAAGCGGCCAATATCGCCTCGGCTCTGGCGGGTGGTGCGGCGCTTGATGCGATCCCGAACGCGGTGAAATGGTCCGGCGGTGACAAAGGCGTTGAGATGAGCGCGATCTTCCTCGCGCCAACTCCGATCACCAAAGACAATCTTGATGTCGTGATCGACGCTGGCCACATCACCAAAGCACAGGCTTGCGAAGGTGCTATGGCGGACGTGGCCGCTTGCAAGTGAGCTGACGGTCTTTGGCACCCGCCCTTCGTTTGGCGGGTGCCGACTTTCATCTCGAATACTCTGACAGGCGCCCATTGCGCCCTCCCCACACCGGAGCCGCGACGCGGGGGCCATTGGCCCGCCGGTCCTTGCCCCCCCTTTCGCTGTGCTGGATGAAGATATGACCGACACAACCCGACCCACCGCCGACGCAACCGAGGCACAACCCAGCCTTCTTTCCCGCTTCCTGCGCGATACCGAAATTGATACCCGCCTTCTGGGCATGGCGGGCGCGCTGGTCCTGATTTGGGTCGGCTTTCACTTTTACGGTGCGATTTTCAAAGGCTTCGGCGCATTTCTGACGCCGCGCAACCTGTGGAACCTTTCGGTCCAGACCTCCTCCATCGGAATCATGGCGACGGGCATGGTTCTGGTCATCATAAGCCGCAATATTGATCTGTCTGTCGGCTCCCTTCTGGGGGTCTGTGCGGTGATGATGGGGATGGTGCAGGTCTACTGGTTGCCGCAGCTTGTCGGGCTTGGCAACCCGATGATCTGGGTCATAACCGGCATCATTGGCATGGTCATGGGTGCATTTATCGGCGCATTCCAAGGCTGGCTGATCGCCTACCGAGAGATTCCGTCCTTCATCGTCACGCTTGGCGGCCTGCTGGTGTGGCGCGGTTGCGCTTTTCTGATGAACCGGGGCGAAACCATATCGCCGCTGGATGAAAATTTCACGCTGATCGGCGGCGGCCCTTACGGTGCCATCGGGGCAACGGGCAGTTGGATCGTTGGGTTGCTTGGCTGTGCTTTTATCCTCTGGGGGCTATGGAACGGCCGCAAACAGCGCATCGCGTTTCACTTCCCGCTCCGCCCCGTCTGGGCCGAGATGTTCCTGGCCGTGCTGGGCTGCGGGCTGGTGATTGGCGCGGTCCTTCTGGTCAACTCCTACGAATGGCCCATCGGCATCGTGCGCCAATACGCCGCCGCCAAGGGCTTGACCACCGACCCCGCCAATCTGCACATCAGCTATGGCTTTGCGATTCCGGTTCTGATCCTTGTCGTCGTTGCGATTCTGATGAATATCCTGATGACCCGCACCCGCTTTGGCCGCTACGTCTTTGCCATCGGCGGCAACCCGGAAGCGGCCGCCCTATCCGGCATCAAAACCAAATGGATGACGGTAAAAATCTTTGCCCTGATGGGCTTTCTGACCGGGCTTTCCGCAATCGTCGCCTCGGCCCGTCTCAACTCCGCCACCAACGCCTTGGGGGAGTTGGATGAGTTGTTCGTCATCGCCGCCGCCGTGATTGGCGGCACCTCACTGGCGGGCGGTATCGGCACCATTTTCGGCGCAATTCTTGGCGCGTTGGTGATGCAGTCGCTGCAAACGGGCATGGTGCTGATTGGCGTGGATGCCGCGATGCAAAAGGTCGTTGTCGGTGCGGTCCTCGTTCTCGCGGTCTGGCTTGACATCCTCTATCGCCGCAAAACCAAGTAAGGGGGCATGACAATGGCTCAGAACACCGCAACCCCACTGGTCGAGATGCGCAATATCTCCATTTCCTTCGGAGGAATCAAAGCCGTCGATCACGTCTCGGTTGATCTTCATCCGGGCGAGGTTGTCGGCCTTTTGGGCCACAATGGCGCAGGAAAATCGACGCTGATCAAATGCCTTTCCGGCGCTTATCATGCCGACCAGGGTGAGATTTTTATCAACGGCGAAAAGGTTGATATCCGCTCCCCCATTGATGCCCGCTCGCATAATATCGAAACCATCTATCAAACCCTTGCGCTGGCCGATAACCTTGATGCAGCGTCCAACCTGTTTCTGGGCCGCGAACTCGTCACCCGATCCGGCTTCGTTGATGACGCGAGGATGGAGGCGGAAACCCGCAAGATCATGCACCGTCTGAACCCGAATTTCCAGAAATTCAACGTGCCGGTTTCGGCGCTTTCCGGGGGGCAGCGCCAATCGGTCGCCATCGCTCGCGCGGTTTATTTCAACGCCAAGATTCTGATCATGGACGAACCAACCGCCGCACTTGGTCCGCAAGAAACCGAAATGGTGGCGGAGCTGATTCAAGAACTGAAGAAGGAAGGGCTAGGTATCTTCCTGATTGATCATGATATTCACAGCGTCATGAAGCTTTGTGACCGCGCGTCGGTGATGAAAAACGGCCAGTTGATCGGCACCGTCGATGTCAAGAAGGTGACGGATGAGGATATTCTGGGGATGATCATCTTGGGCAAGCCACCCGCACAGGCGGCCTGATATGTATATCGGGCTTGATCTCGGGACATCCTCGCTCAAAGGCATCCTGATCGACGATGCGCAAACGGTGCTGGCGGAGGCAACTGCCCCTCTCCGCGTCAACCGCCCCAATGCGGGTTGGTCAGAACAATCCCCCACCGATTGGATCGCCGCCGCTGAATCGGTGCTGGATGCGCTGGCGGTCCATGGTCTGGGCATGGTGCGCGGCATCGGCCTTTCGGGCCATATGCACGGCGCTACCCTTTTGGATCGCTCGGATGAGGTGATCCGCCCCTGCATGTTATGGAACGACACCCGTTCTGCCGTGGAAGCGGCGGCAATGGACCGCGACCCAATATTTCGCCGCATCACGGGCAACATCGTCTTCCCCGGCTTCACGGCACCAAAGGCGGAATGGGTCCGCAGGCATGAGCCGCAAAACTGGAGCCGTGTGGCCAAGATCCTGCTGCCCAAGGACTACCTGCGCCTGTGGTTGACCGGTGATCATGTGGCGGAAATGTCCGACGCCGCAGGCACCAGTTGGTTTGACACACGCGCCCGCGATTGGTCAGATGACCTGCTTGCCGCATGTCATCTGACCCGGAACCACATGCCCCGATTGGTCGAAGGCTCTGCCGTTTCCGGCCAACTCCGTACGCCTTTGGCAGGCCGTTGGGGCCTGCCCTCCGGCGTGATCATCGCAGGCGGAGCCGGTGACAACGCCGCAGCTGGCATCGGTGTCGGCGTGGTCCGCGCGGGGGAGGCGTTTGTGTCGCTCGGCACCTCGGGCGTGCTGTTCGCCGCCAATGATGGCTATAAACCCAGCCCGGAAACGGCAGTGCATACGTTCTGTCACGCGTTGCCCGGCACCTGGCACCAGATGGGCGTTATCCTTGCCGCTACCGATGCGCTGAATTGGTTTTCGGGTCTGGTTGGTGAAACAGCAGCCCAACTCACCGGCGGTCTTGGCGCGCTGCAAGCTCCCGGCAAACCGCTGTTCCTGCCCTATCTCGGCGGTGAACGCACGCCTTTGAACGATGCCGCCATCCGCGGCGCCTTTCTTGGTCTTGAACACGCCACCGACCGCGCCGCTGCGACCCGCGCCGTGCTGGAAGGCGTCACCTTCGCCTTTCGAGATTGCCGCGACGCACTGGCCGCCACTGGCACCAAGCTGGAAAAACTGATCGCGGTTGGCGGGGGTTCCCGCTCCGACTACTGGCTATCCGCCATCGCTACCGCACTGGATCTGCCGGTAATGCTGCCCCGCGCCGGAGATTTCGGCGGCGCTTTCGGTGCTGCGCGCCTTGCCATCATGGCCGCCAACGGGGTCGGCGCGGAAATCGCCACCTTACCGCCGATTGCGCGCCAGATTGATCCCGACCCCTCGCTGCGCGACGCCTTTCAAGCGGGGCACGCGCGCTACTGCGCCGCACGGGAGGCGATACAGACCCTGCATTGAACCGACGCCGGCCGGGGGGATGTCCGAACGGTGTTCAATCGCTTCTGCGAGGTCGTGTACAATTGCCCGGTTGCGGCGGAAGCCGAAGGCATGAAATGCCCCGATGCATATGCAACGCCCCTTGCCCCGATGTGAACGAAGTCACACAAAGGGACCAGTTCGAAAGGATATTCCATGCCCTACACACCCGCCGCCGACCGTTATTCCCGGATGAGTTACCGCCGCTGCGGCAATTCTGGCCTCAAACTCCCCGCTATTTCTCTCGGCCTTTGGCACAACTTTGGCCACGACACGCCGCACCAGACCAAACGCGCAATCTGCCAAACCGCCTTTGACTACGGCATCACGCATTTCGACCTTGCCAACAACTACGGCCCACCCTCCGGTTCCGCAGAAACCGCTTTCGGTGATATCCTGCGCACCGATTTCGTGGGCTACCGGGATGAGCTGATTATCTCCTCCAAAGCGGGCTACGAGATGTGGGATGGCCCCTACGGCGAATGGGGCAGCCGCAAGAGCCTGATTGCCTCCTGCGATCAATCCCTCAAGCGCCTCGGCCTCGATTACGTCGACATCTTCTATTCCCACCGTTTCGACCCCGACACGCCGCTCACGGAAACCATGGGCGCGCTGGATCATATCGTCCGCTCCGGTCGTGCGCTCTATGTGGGGATTTCCAGCTATAATTCGCAGCGCACGCGGGAAGCCGCCGCCATTCTGCGCGACCTCGGCACCCCCTGCGTCATCCATCAGCCCAGCTATAACCTGCTCAACCGCTGGGTGGAAAAAGACGGGTTGAAAGACACGCTGGCCGACCTCGGCATCGGCTCCATCGCCTTTACGCCTTTGGCGCAAGGTATCCTGACCAAGAAATACCTGAACGGCATCCCAGAGGGCAGCCGCGCCGCACAAGGCAAATCGCTGAACCCGAAAACCATCACCGACAGCGCGCTGGCTTCGGTCCGCGCATTAGACGCCATGGCGCAAAAGCGCGGGCAAACGCTGGCGCAAATGGCAATTTCTTGGGTATTGCGCGGCGGCGGCATCACCACCGCCTTGATCGGTGCCTCAAAACCCGAACAGGTGATCGACTGCGCCGGGGCGGTGCAAAACCTCGACTTCACCGAAGCCGAATTGGCCGAGATTGATCGCATCTCATCCGAGGAAGCGATCAATCTTTGGGCGCGGTCCTCGGCGGGCTAAACCCTTTAGCGGGTGGCGCGTATTACCAGCGCGTCGCCCGCATAAAGCTGCAACGTGCCGTCAATAACGTCAAAGCGGCTGATCTGGTCCAACGCCTTGCCAAACTCCGCCTCCACCGCCATCGCAGCAGGCGCGCAGGCCATGCGCGTCATCGCCGCCGGGCCGAATTTCACCGCCTGCCCGTCTTGCGTCACGCCGCCATTGTAACGGTTGCAGCCAGAGGAGCCGGACACCTGATTGCCCGAAATCGCAAGCGTCACCTCCACGCCCGCAGGCACCGCCGCGCCGTTGATCTGGCTCACCCGCCACTCGCCTCCAAGGGATTGCCCCTGCGCCATGCCACCCCCCTGCTGTCCGACACAGGCCGCAACGCCGCCCAACAAGCCCAAGCCAAGCACCCCGGCCAATACCAAATTCCTGCGTTTCATCGCGTCACCTATTCCCCATTTCAACCCGTGATCTAAGCATCACCGCAGCCGTTGCAAGATGTCCAAACTGGGGTAGCCATCCGGCACCACCGCTTGCGCACGCTGAAACGCCTTCACCGCCGCAATCGTATTCGGCCCCATTTTCGCATCCACTCCAAGCGTATCAAACCCGGCAGCGGTCAGCCGTTCCTGTAATTCAATCCGTTCGTCAAAGGTCAGCACCCGCAACTCGCGCGGCCACGCCGCCTTGATCGCCGCACCGCCTTTCAGCATTCTCGCCAACTGCCCGACAGCAATGACATAGGCGTCGGCGGTGTTGTATTTCTCAATCACATGGAAGTTGGAGAAAATCAGAAACGCCGCCCCCCGCGCGCCCCCCGGCAACAGCACCGAAGCCGCACCGAAGTCGGGCAAATCGCTGCCATTCGCCTGCCGAATACCCAAGCCTTGCCACTCTACCACAGGCTTTGTCACCCGCTCGCCGCTCAGGTCATAATCGAACCCTTTGGGCAAGGTAATCTCAACCGCATAAGGCGCGCCCTTGACCCACCCAAAATGCGCCAGATAAGCGGCGGTGGAGGCGAGCGCATCGGTCGGGTCATCGTCCCAGATGTTGCGCTTGCCATCACCGTCAAAATCGACCGCATAGGACAGAAATGACGAGGGCATGAACTGCGTATGCCCCATCGCCCCCGCCCAACTACCGCGCATCTTGGTGGGCGTGGTATCGCCCGATTGCAGGATTTTCAGCGCCGCCAGCAACTCGCCTTCAAAGAAGGCGCCGCGCCGTCCGTCATAGGCGAGATTGGCAAGCGATTGGATGGTCGACCCCGAACCGCGAAAACTGCCATAGGCGCTTTCCAGCCCCCAGATCGCCGCGACGACCTCCTTGTCGACGCCATATTTATCTTCGATCTTTTGCAAAGTCGCCGCGCGTTTGGCCAGTGCCGCCTTGCCATTGCTCACCCGCTCGGCCGCGTTGGCGGTGTCAAGGTAATCCCAGATCGTCTTGGTAAACTCCGACTGATTGCGGTCGCGGCGGATGACATCGGCATCGTATTGCAAGCCGGTCAAGGCGTGGTCCATCACATCAGCCGAAATGCCCGCCGCCGCCGCCCGCTGCCGGAAACCTTGCAGCCAAACTTGAAGCCCCGCCGTATCACCCGCCGTTCGCACCTCAGCCATAACCGCCCCTTCCGGATCCACAACAGGCGCGGTCGGGGAGGCCGCAGCCCCAATCGCCAACAGGCATACGTTCAGCATACCTAACGCATACGTTACGCATAGATTGCGCATACCTGCCTCCTCACCGTTTTATGGCATTTTAACGCCACCGCGCGACAAGGCAACGCCCCCCGCGCGGCGCATGGGCTTACTTCCGCTTCCGCGCCACCTTGCGCTTGATCGCTTTCGCCTTGGCTGCCGCTTTTCCGGGTCTGCGCGCGGCGCTTTTGCCACGAGGGCCACGCCCTGCCGGCAAAGCACGGTCCTCAATCTCCACCAGTTCCAGGATCAACCCGCCGGTCATCGGTGCCGCCTCTTTCAGCCGGGCTTTAACGCGCTGACCGATGCCAATGGTCAAGCCGGTGTCAGCCCCCGTAAGTGTTTGGGACTCCGCGTCAAAATGGAAAAACTCACGCCCCACGGACCGGATTGGCACCAAACCATCGGCCCCGCTTTCGGCCAGTCGCACGAACAGGCCAAACCGCTGCACGCCCGAGACTTTGCCATCAAAGACGGCGCCCACCCGGTCCGCCAAATAGGCCGCCAGATAGCGGTCATTGGTATCCCGCTCTGCCACCATGCTGCGACGTTCGGTGTCGGAAATATGCTTGGCGGTTTCGGCCAATTCTTCAATATCTTGTGGGGTCAACCCGTCATCCCCCCATTTGTGGGATGCGATCAAGGCACGATGCACGATCAAATCGCTATAGCGCCGGATGGGAGATGTGAAATGCGCGTAGTTCCGCAGCGCAAGGCCGAAATGTCCAAAGTTATCAGGCGAATAATACGCCTGCGTCATCGACCGCAGGGTTGTCATATTCATCAATTCCGCGAAATCCGTCCCCATCGCCTGCGCCAAAAGCCGGTTCAGATGCGCGGTTTTCAACACCTGGCCTTTGGCAAGCGTAAACCCCGACGCCTCCGCCACCTCGCGCAGCGATTCCAGCTTCTCCGGGGGCGGTTCTTCATGCACCCGGAACAGCAAAGGCGACTTGAGGCGATTGAGTTCTTCCGCTGCCGCGACATTGGCGAGGATCATAAACTCCTCAATCACCTTATGGGCGTCAAAGCGTTCGTAGAAGTCCACCGATAGCACCTCGCCCGCTTCCGACAACACGATCTTGCGTTCTGGCAGGTCCAAATCCAACGGTTGCCGTTCAGCGCGGGCGGTTTTGGTTGCTTGATAAGCGGCATAAAGCGGGCGCAAAACGCTGTCCAACAGCGGTTCCGTCACGGCATCCGGATTGCCATCCACCGCCGATTGCACTTGCGCGTAGTTCAAGGACGCAACCGAGCGCATCATTCCGCGGGTGAAGCGGTGGCTGAGTTTGCGGCCATGCGCGTCCAGCACCATCCGCACCGCCATGCAAGCGCGGTCGACATTTTCATGCAGGGAACACAGATCGCCCGAAAGAACATCGGGCAACATCGGCACCACGCGATCCGGGAAGTAACTGGAGTTACCGCGTTTTTTCGCCTCACGGTCCAGTTGCGATCCTGGGCGGACGTAATGCGCGACATCGGCAATCGCAACCCAAACCACGAACCCGCCGGGGTTCGCCGCATCCTCATCTCGCATCGCCAAAACCGCATCGTCGCGGTCGCGGGCATCCACCGGGTCGATGGTGACCAGCGGCAGGTCACGCAAATCCTCGCGTTTGCCCATCTTCGCCGCCACCTGCGCCTCGGCCTCTGCCACCACTTTATCAGGGAACTGGTCAGGGATGCCGTGCTGGTGAATAGCGATCAGCGAAATTGCACGCGGGCCGGTTGGATCACCCAGTCGCGCGGTGATGCGGGCTTGGGGCAGGCCCAGGCGGCGCGGGCCGGATTGCTCTGCCTCCACCAATTCCCCATCGCGGGCGTCCATCGTGGCCTCTGCCAGCACCCGCCATTCCTTGTCGTCTTTCTTGTCGATGGGAACGATACGACCGCCTTCGCTGCTTGAGCGGAATATCCCCAGCAATTTCTGCGGATTGGCACCGATCTTGCGGATCAGGCGCGCCTCATAGGCGTGATCTTTGCCACCCACAGGTTCCAACCGCGCAAGAATACGGTCGCCTTCGCCCATGGCCGGATCGGAGGTTTTAGTGATGATCAGGATGCGCGGGGCGGGGCCTTCGCCGGTCCATTCCATCGCCTCGGCAAACAGGTCGCCATCGGCATCGGGGGCCAGAACCCGCAGCACCGACACCGGCGGCAAGGCATCGGGGTCGCGGTAATGGCGTTGCTTTTTGACCAGCGTGCCATCGGCCTCCAACTCTTTCAACATGCGCTTCAACTCAATGCGCAGGGCAGAGCCTTTGATCCCAAAGGCGCGCGCGATATCTCGTTTCGAGGTCAGCGTCGGGTTGTCTGCCAACCATTGCTGGATCTGGTCTTTTGAGGGGAGCTGTTCCATATCCCGGCCCTTATCACGCGCAAAAGGTGGCGTCACGCCTCAAGACAGGGAAATAATCATATCGCGATGAGGGATGCCGGCGTCGTCATAAACCGGTCCAATCGCGACAAACCCCAACTTTTCATAAAAGCCGACCGCATGGGTCTGCGCGCCGAGTTTGACGGTTTCAATCCCCAGCATGGTGCGAAATTGCTCCACCGAAGCGCAGATCAAAGCTGCACCCAACCCCATGCCACGATGCGACGACAACACGCAAACACGCCCGATCTTGCCCATCGCACCCCCGGTCAGCAACCGCGCCGAACCAATCGGAACCCCGCCCACCGTGGCCAGCAGATGGACCGCTTCGGCGTCCAGGTCATCGCGTTCATCCGCCTCCGACACGCCTTGCTCTACCATGAACACAAGGCGCCGCAATTCAAGACAGGTTGCAATATCGCGGGTGACAGCAATTTGCGCGGTCATGCGAAATAGTCTTGCAAAATCCGGGTATAGATCGCCTTGAGTTTGTGGATTTGCGCCACTTCCACCCGCTCATCGACCTGATGCATGGTCTTACCGACAAGGCCGAATTCCACCACCGGGCAGTGATCTTTGACAAACCGTGCGTCCGAAGTTCCGCCAGAAGTGGATGCGACAGGCGCAACCCCGGTTTCGGCCTGCACCGAGCGCGCGATCAGCGCCGACAATTCCCCCGGCGGGGTGATGAAACTTTCGCCCGAAATCTTCACTGAAACCTCAATCGTAACGCCGCTTTCCGCCTGCACCGCCGCCGCTTCGTTCCGCAGCCAATCGGCAAGGGACGCACCACTATGGCTGTCGTTGAAACGGATATTCACCGTGGCGCGGCACTGCGCTGGGATGACGTTGCTGGCAGGGTTGCCCGTGTCAATCGTGGTGATGGCAAGCGTGGACGGGTCGAAATGCGCGGTGCCTTGGTCGAGTGCTTCGGTCGCGAGATGATCCATCAAGCGCACCATTGCATTCAGCGGGTTGTTGGCGCGGTGCGGATAGGCAGAGTGGCCCTGCACGCCCTTGGCCGTGAAATGTGCCGTCAGTGACCCGCGCCGCCCGACCTTCATCATCTCGCCCATCTGATCGGGGCAAGTGGGTTCCCCCACCAGACACACGCTCATTGCCTCATGGTTCGCTTGCATCCAGTCGAGCAGCGCCACGGTGCCATCCAGCGCCACATCCTCCTCATCCCCGGTGATGGCAAGGATCACCGCGCCATCGGGTGGGGTATCGCGCACGAAATCCACGGCGGCGGCGGCGAAAGCGGCGACGCCGGATTTCATATCGGTCGTGCCACGCCCATACATCCAGCCGTCGACGATCTTTGCGCCGAAGGGATCCTGTGTCCATGCCGCGACATCGCCCACCGGCACAACATCGGTATGACCGTTGAAGCCGAAACTGCGGTTCGCACCTTGCCGACCCCAGCGCGCGTACAGGTTGCAGACGCCGCCTCGATCAACCCTCGTGCAGGCAAACCCGGCGCCTGACAACAGTTTTTCAAGCAAGATCAGCGCGCCACCCTCCGCCGGGGTGACAGAGTTGCAACGAACCAGATCAGCGGTCAAAGCGACGGGATCAATGGCGGCAGGAGGTGTGGCAGGTGTCATGGCAAGCCTTCGTCGAATGGTTGGAACGTGAAAGCGATACTCTTTCACCCTTCACACCACAACTGGCCAAAAAGCCACAGTGCTGTTGCAGAACCGTCACCCATGCTGCCAACTGCGGCGCGAAAGCCGGCTTGAGCGTGACATGACGCGGTATTTGCGCTTCACTGGGGGCAATGAAAAACCCGGAACCGGGCAAGAATTTGGCCAACGTGCCGGAACGAGTAGTGAGTTATGTCAGATCAACGCCGCATCGGTCGGCCTGTAGCCCGACGCGTTTCGTGTTATATCGGGCCGTGGCGCGACAGCTTCGCACCTCGCCGCGCTGGAATACCGCCGCTCATGGCTACGATGCTTGTCGCTTGGTGGGTGTCATGACGGGTTGGTTTGCGGTTTCCGACAG
The DNA here is from genome assembly GCF_030452865.1 of Pseudorhodobacter sp. Classification (GTDB taxonomy): domain Bacteria; phylum Pseudomonadota; class Alphaproteobacteria; order Rhodobacterales; family Rhodobacteraceae; genus Pseudorhodobacter. Next base: position 2,403 of record NZ_JAKDLJ010000033.1, on the reverse strand, counting down.
TCTGCCGATGAACACGGATGCGAGCGGCTTGCTGACGCGTGGGCATCTGGTGCTGGAATACAGCCTTCCGGTGCAGGAACCCACGATCCTGCTGGCGTTCAGGGCCGATGACGGCTGGCAACGCCACTTGTCGATCATAGCCAGCGACGAGGTGGGAATTGTGGTGACGCACCGGCAGGGGGATCGTGTCGCGCGCCACATCCTGCCCCTGCCACCGTATTCGCATCAATGCGGCACTGCGCGGCTTGCCTTCGCTTGGGACGGGCCGGGCAAGCAATGGACGCTGACGCTGGATTTGCCCAACGGCGCACCGGGACTGACAGCGATGGGCACCGATCCGATGCCGATGCTGGCGGAAGATATTCAGGTGATGTGCCGCAACACCGCCCTGACCACCCGCCACAAATCCCTGTTGTGGTTTGGCTTTACCAAGGCCAACGCACCGCCCGAAGCCATGCCCTGGATCGGCGCGCAAACCTGGATTGAAACCACCAATGGCCCACAACAGGCAGGACGATTGCGCAGTGGTGACACATTGTTGACCGATGATGGCGGCCAAGCCGCCCTATTGTCGATACGCCAGATGATCACCCCCAGCCGGGGATCGTTCAGCCCGGTTGTCCTTTGCGCAGGCTTTCTCGGCGCGATGAAGGATACGCTTTGCGCTGCGGAGCAGCTTGTCATGCTGTCTGGTTGCGAAGTGGAGTATCTGTTTGGCGAGGAATCGGTATTGCTGGCGGCCCGCCATTTTGCCGATGGACGCGCAGGACGGATCGACGCGCGCCGCGCCCTGACCCAATGCGTTGCCTTGGACATCGGTTCGCCGCAACCGCTCCTGAGCGATGTCTGGCGCTTGCTGTCGCATCGTCATGCGGTGCCAGATGCGATAAGCGTCAGCCCCTATCCGGTGCTCAAGCCGTTTGAGGCGGTCCCGCTGTTGGCGATGCTGCGCCAGAATGGCCACCAGAACGCGGCCTGATACTACAATGCAACGAGAGCAGCCTGTCAGCCGCGCTGTCAGTCAAAGAACGGGGTCATTTGCGCGACGATAACGGAGTTTTCGGACAAGGCGCGATCCATCAATTCGCGTTCATCGTCCGCAATCTCATCCCCGGCGGCCAGACGTTCCTCCAGCGTGCCATAGCCGGAAACATCGAGCGGTGCCATATCGGCCTGTTTCAGGATCGCGACGGTTTCTCGCACCGCTTCTGCCTCATCCACGCCGCTGGCGTAGCAGATCAACGCCGCCCCTGTTGCCTTGGCGGGCAGGCCGTCACCGGGGTTGCGCCCCACCTCGATCACCAAAGTATAGACTTGCTGGCGCGAGGGTTTCTTTGGTTTTTGCACATCATCCGTCATCGCGGCACCTTGGGGTTTCGGGAGGACAGGGACTGACGCGCGCGGGACAAATTGTCAAGTTCGCGCTATCGCTATTGACCTTGCAACAGCACGAAAATGAGAAAGCGCATCAGCGCTGATAGATAACCGGGAACCAATCCTCTCGCAGGATTTGGCCCGGCTTCATGTCATGCCCCGGAAATGGCGGTGAGGTGCGGCCCGGTCGTTCAACATAGCGCGCGTCATCGCCGACCAGTCGCAACGAAAACGCCCGCCGCCGTGTGCCCGCAGCATTGCCGCGCGCGCCGTGCAGCGTGCCATAGTTGAAGGCCACCGCATCGCCCGGTTCCATCTGCCATTCCCGGATATCCATACCTTCGGCATCCGGGTCGGGGACGGGCATATATTCCTCCGGGTTAGGGTAAAAATTGGTTTCCGACATCCAGCGCGTCGGCAGAACCTGCTTTTCCCAGCGGTGGGAACCCGCGACGCAACGCAAAGACGCTTCCTTTACCGGGTCAAGCGGCGACCAGAAGCTGACGGTTTGCGCCCCGTCGACAAAGTAATAAGGCGCATCCTGATGCCATGGCGTCGGCTTGGCGGTGCCGGGTTCCTTGACCAGCACATGATCGTGAAACACCTGAACGCGGTTGGAGCCCATCAGATCGGCGGCCACTTCGGCGGCAGGGGAATTGCGGATCACCGTTTCAAATTCGGGGATGCGCTGCCAGTTGCAATAATCGTCAAAGAACCGCCCGCCTTCGCCCGGCTTCAGGTTTTCGGCGGCGTATTCGCCGGGCTCGGCCATGTTCCGTTCGACGCCGGCGCGCAGGGTGTCGACGTGATCGGCAAACAAGCCCTTGATCATCACAACGCCATCGCGCTGATAGGCATCAATATCGGCTTGGGTCAGCAATGGGTGGGGCATGGTCAATCCTCTCGATTTCCGGTGCAGATTGCCCTTAGTTAAATATAGTTTCAAATACTAAATCTTAATTGCTAAGATAGTTTTATGCTATCTATTACCCTGCGCCAGATTGAATATATCACCGCATCCGCTGATGC
>NZ_JAKDLJ010000347.1 GCF_030452865.1 Pseudorhodobacter sp. | reverse complement strand
GCGACACCGGATTGCCATGATCTGCTTACCTCGACACTGGCGGAGATGTTGGCGCGTGCGGATGCGTAGGGGGTGGGCATGAACGACCCGCTGATCCTGATTCCCGGCCTGATGTCAGACGCGCGACTGTTCGGCGCGCAGATCATTGACCTGTCACGCAGCCGGGCGGTGATGGTGGCGCTGCCGCATCCCGGTGCCACGATTGAGGAGATTTCGGCCCATGTCCTCGCCTCCGCGCCTGCGCGCTTTGCACTTGCCGGGCTTGGCCTTGGCGCGCATGTCGCATTGGATCTGATGCGGCGGGATATGGCGCGGGTGTCGCGGGTGGCGCTGCTCTCCGCCGATCCGCTGGGCGAAAGCCCCGATGCCGCCGCTGCCCGTGAAAAGCGGATGATTCTTGCGCGCACCGGCAGGCTTTCGCAGGCGATGGCCGAAGACATGCCAAGCCGCGCCCTGGCCGACTCGGACCGGGCCGACGAAATCATGACGTTGGTTGAAGATATGGCTTTTGCCTTGGGGCCGGATGTGTTTGTCGCCCAATCCCGCGCATTGCAACGCCGTCGCGATCAGCAAAAAACCCTGCGCCGGGCGCAGATACCGGCGCTGGTGCTCGCCGGGGCAAAAGACAGCCTTGTACCGCTGCGCCGTCAGGCCTTCATGGCGGAGTTGATGCCGTCGGCGCGTGTGCAGATCATTGAAAACGCAGGGCATTTACTGCCATTGGAGCAACCGGACGCCGTGACGCGGGCGCTGGCGATGTTTTTTGACGGCCCATTGGTCTTGAGCTGAATCGTTACAACAGTCACGAAAAAGCCCCCGAAACCGGGGGCCTTTTCTCTTTAACCGTGCAGCGTTCAGGATGCGGCTTTTGCTGCGCCGATCGGAGTGATCTCCGCCCCGGAATCTGCGCCCGCTGCCTCGGCGTTCGCGTCGATGAAATCCAGCACCAGCGGGCGAATGTTCAAACGCCAGCTTTTGCCCGCAAAGATGCCGTAGTGGCCTGCTCCCGGCTCCAGATGGCTCGCCTTCTTGCTGTCCGGCAATCCGGTGCACAGACTCAGTGCCGCGATGCATTGGCCGGGGGCGGAAATGTCGTCGTTCGCGCCTTCCACCGTCATCACCGCGACTCGGGTGATCGCGCCAATATCGACGCGCTTGCCCCCGACGGTGAATTCATTCTTCGCAATCTCACCGTTCTTGAAAATCCGTTCCACCGTCGACAGATAAAACTCTGCGGTCATGTCCATCACGGCCAGATATTCATCGTAAAAGCGGTTATGGGCGTCGTAATCCGATGCCTCGCCCCGCGCGACGCGCATGATCTGATCGGAAAATGCCTTGCTGTGACGCTCGGCGTTCATCGAAATGAAACTTTGCAATTGCAACAGGCCGGGATAGACCTGCCGCCCCGCGCCTTTGTACATGAAGCCGACCTGCTGAATCGCGGACTGTTCCAACTGTCCCATCAGCACGCGGCGGCCAAAGTCCGTCACATCCGTTGCAGCGGCGTCCGGATCGACCGGGCCGCCGATCAGGGTCAGGCTTCGCGGTTGCGCCTCCGGGTCTTCGGCGGCAAGATAGGCGGTTGCGGCAAGGGTCAGAGGGACCGGTTGGCAAATCGCGATCACATGGGTGTCAGGGCCAAGTTCACGCATGAAATCAACGAGGTAGAGCGTATAATCCTCAATATCGAATTTGCCTGCGCTGACCGGAATGTCACGGGCGTTGTGCCAATCGGTGACATAGACCTCACAATCAATCAGCAGGCTTTTCACGGTAGAACGCAGCAGCGTCGCATAATGGCCCGACATCGGCGCCACCAGCAGAACCTTGCGCTTCATTGGCGCGCGGCGGCGGACCGAGAAATGGATCAGATCCCCGAACGGGCGCTGCACAACCTTGATGATGTCAACCAGATGGTCCTGGCCTTTGGTGCCGACGATAGAGCGGACTGCCCAATCCGGCTTTTCGATCATCCGGCCAAAGGATCGCTCCGTCACCTCGCCCCAGGCGGCGGTCAACTGGATCATCGGGTTCAGCGAAAGTGCGAATGCCGGGTAGGACGCCATCGCCTTTGCCGTCGCGCCCAACCATTCATTCGTGTTGCGCACACTTTCCATTAGGTCATAGGTCATCATATACTTCATCGTATCTCCAAGGCCGTTCCGGCTGCGGCGAAATGATCGCGCTCCGAAATCGGGCGTACGCGCGTTATGCTGCATAGCAGCGAAGATAGTGGGGAAAGTTTAAAATGGCAACTCCTGAACATGACGCTGATGCAAGGCTGGCACGGTTGAACGCCAATCTGGCCAAGGTTGATGATCTGACGAAGCGATTGACCTCCGCCCTTTCCCAACGCAAGTCGGCGGATCCGGCGCTGTCGGGGCCGGGGCAGGAGGTCTATATGAAGGCCGCGACCGCCTATGTTGCCGAGATGATGCAAAATCCCTCCAAGATCATTGAGAATCAGGTCAATTATTGGGGCCGCACTCTTAAACATTATGTTGATGCACAGAATGTCCTGCTTAAAGGCGAAATTAAGGCACCCGCTGATCTAACCCCGAAAGACCGCCGTTTTTCCAACCCACTGTGGGAAGAACACCCGTTTTTCAACTATCTCAAGCAACAATATATGTTGAATGCGGAACTGATCACCAATTCGGTTGACGGTTTGGAACAGATGGAGCCGGGCGACAAGAAGCGGGTGGAGTATTTCACGCGCCAGATCGTCGACATGATGTCACCGACGAATTTCCTTGGCACCAACCCGGACGCGCTGGAAAAAGCCGTGGCGACCGATGGTGAAAGCCTTGTTGCGGGCCTCGAAAACCTCGTGCGCGATATTGAAAGCAATGGCGGTGACCTGCTGGTCACGCTGGCCGACAAACAAGCGTTCCGCGTCGGTGAGAATATCGCCACAACGCCCGGTTCGGTGATCTACCGCAACAAGATGATGGAATTGATCCAATATGCGCCGACCACGGACACGGTGCATGACATCCCGCTGGTGATTTTTCCGCCATGGATCAACAAGTTCTACATTCTGGACCTGAAGCCGCAAAACAGCCTGATCAAGTGGATCGTCGATCAGGGCTTCACACTGTTTGTGGTATCTTGGGTCAACCCGGACGCCTCCTACGCCGATGTCGGGATTGATGACTATATCCGCGACGGCTATCTGCGCGCGATGGCCGAGGTCCGGCGCATCTGCGGCACCAAACAACTTAACGCGGTGGGCTATTGCATCGCGGGAACAACGCTGTCGCTGACGCTTGGTCATCTGGCGAAGGCGGGTGACAAAACCGTAAAATCCGCGACATTCTTCACCACGATGACTGATTTTTCCGATCCGGGGGAGGTCGGTGTTTTCCTCAACAATGATTTTGTCGACGGGATCGAACGACAGGTGCAGGCGGACGGGATTCTGGACAAGACCTTCATGTCGCGCACTTTTTCCTTCCTGCGGTCCAATGACCTGATCTATCAGCCCGCAATCAAAAGCTACATGATGGGGGAGGCACCGCCTGCCTTCGATCTGCTGTTCTGGAACGGCGATGGCACCAATCTGCCCGCCAAAATGGCAATCGAATATCTGCGCGGGCTTTGCCAGGATGACGGTCTGGCGAAGGGTATGTTCCCGGTGTTCGGCGAACCTGTCAGCCTGTCGGACATCAAGATCCCTGTTTGCGCCATCGCTTGCGAGACCGATCATATTGCGGCGTGGAAATCCAGCTATGCCGGCATCGCGCGTTTCGGGTCAACGGACAAAACCTTCATAATGGCGCAATCTGGCCATATTGCCGGGATCGTCAACCCGCCGAGCAAGCAGAAATACGGCCATTACGTCAACGCCGCCCCGATGACCACGCCCGAGGATTTCATGGCCGGGGCG
>NZ_JAKDLJ010000346.1 GCF_030452865.1 Pseudorhodobacter sp. | reverse complement strand
ACCCTAGCGCTTGGCGATGCGCTGGCCGTGGCTCTGATGGAATTGCGCGGTTTCAAACCCGAGGATTTCAGTGTTTTTCATCCCGGCGGAAAACTGGGGGCGCAGATGATGACGGCGCGTCAGGTTATGCACAGCGGCGAAGCGATGCCATTGGTTGATGCGGAGGCCGATATGAAGCAAGTCTTGCTGACCATGACATCAAAAGGCTTCGGCATTGCAGCGCTGGTCCGTGACGGTATTCTTGTCGGGGTGCTGACCGATGGCGACATTCGCCGCAACATTGATCATCTGATGCAAAGCAGCCCCGTAGGGATTGCCAATCCTGACCCTATCACCATCCCGCCGGATTGTCTTTTGCCCAAAGCCCTTGCCATCGCGAATGAGCGCAAGGTGACGGCTCTGCTGGTCGTCGATGACGCGCGCCGCCCCTTGGGCGTGGTGCATATGCATGATATTCTTCGAACAGGTGTGATGTGAAAACCATTATCTTCATTCCCGCCCGCTATGCTTCCACGCGCTATCCGGGTAAGCCTTTGGCCGAGTTGCGCCAGCCGGATGGTCGGGTGAAAACCCTGATCCTGATGAGTTGGGAAGCCGCCATGCAGATCAAAGGCGTTGATGCGGTCTATGTGGCGACCGATGACGAGCGTATAGCATCGGCAGCGCGCGGCTTTGGCGCGGATGTGGTGATGACATCGGAGATGTGCGAAAACGGCACCGCGCGCTGTGCGGACGCGCTTGACCGGCTGGGGACCACCCCGGATCTGGTGGTGAATTTCCAGGGCGATGCGCCGCTGACCCCGCCGTGGTTTGTCGAAGACCTGATCGCCGCAATGCAGGCTGAACCCAGCGTTGGCATGGCGACGCCGGTTTTGCGCTGTGACCGCCAGACCTATGAGAATTTCATGCAAGACCGCCGCAATGGCCGCGTTGGCGGCACGACAGCGGTGTTTGATCGCAACATGCGCGCGCTTTATTTCTCCAAAGAGGTGCTGCCCTATATTGATCCGGGCAAGCTGCCCGATCCCATTCCGGTGTTTCATCACGTCGGCGTCTATGCCTACCGGCCCGATGCCTTGCGCGCCTATACCAACAGCCCGATCTGTGCGCTGGAACTGCTGGAAGGGTTGGAACAGCTCCGCTTTTTGCACAATGGCACCCGGGTCCGCTGTGTCGAGGTGGACGCGCGCGGGCGGCTGTTCTGGGAATTGAACAATCCGAATGATGTCGCCCGTATCGAAGCGGCGCTGGAGGCAAAATGATCGAGACGAAAACCCTGACCGTGGGCGATATCCGTATCGGGGGCTTTGAACCCTTTGCCCTGATCACCGGCCCCTGCCAGTTGGAAAGCCTGGATCATGCAAGGATGATGGCGACCCGCATCGCGCAAGCCTGCGCACCCACTGGCACGCGCTTCATCTTCAAGGCCAGCTATGACAAGGCCAACCGTTCCTCCATCGGCACCCAGCGCGGTTTGGGGATGGCAGAGGGGCTGGCCATTCTGGCCCAGATCAAGGCGGAGTTTGGCTGCCCGATCCTGACCGATGTGCATGATGCCGGCCAATGCGAACCCGCGGCCGAAGTGGTGGATGTGATCCAGATCCCAGCCTTCCTGTGCCGTCAGACCGATCTGCTGCTGGCCGCAGGCAAAACGGGCCGCACCATCAATGTCAAGAAGGGGCAATTTCTGGCCCCCTGGGACATGGGCAATGTCGCCGAAAAGATCGCCTCGACCGGGAACACCAACATCATGCTCTGTGATCGCGGCACCTCCTTTGGCTATAACACGCTTGTTAGCGATTTCCGGGGTTTGCCGACCATGGCGCGCACCGGCTATCCGGTGGTGTTCGATGCCACCCATTCGGTGCAGCAACCCGGCGGTCAGGGCAGCACCTCGGGCGGTCAGCGCGAATTTGCCCCGGTACTGGCACGGGCGGCTGTGGCGGTTGGCGTTTCCGCCTTGTTCATTGAAACCCATGAAGACCCCGACAGCGCCCCCTCCGACGGCCCGAACATGATCCCAGTGGATCAGATGGAAGCCCTGATTGGCCAATTGCGGGCGCTGGATGATCTGACGAAATCACAAGAAAACTTGTTTTGAGAACGGTCAATCTGACACCGCAAACCATCTTGTGAGCCCTGCGCATGCTTGGGTGCAGGTATGTCGTTTCTGCTTCGACAGCGCATGGAGGTATCGAAGTGGCGCACATGATTCGCAAGAACCAACGGACGCCCGGACCCTGTCTGCCTGAGCGATTCACAGCGCTTGCACGCTCAGACAGCCGCCATGCGCCATGATCTTGCGAGTGGTGCATTCATCATTTTGCTCCGCGGCCTGAATATGTATGGCTTGGGTCAAACAGTCACTGACCTGATGGAACAGGGTGGCCGGTTTTCAGGCCGCCGTGCCGATATTCTCCCAACCGCTCAACGCTGAATTGGCTGGGGAATAAATGCGCTCCATCGCCGATCATATGAAGGCCGCGCGCTTTCCCGCTTACAAATATCTCTCGGGCTTCGATTTTGCGACCAGCGAGATCGACGAGGCAGCTCAATCCTGCGCCAAGCGCATCTAGCCTTCACAAAGTGGTGAGACACCGAAGCGTGAATCGCATTATCTCTATTCGTCCTTGAAACTTTGGGAAGTTGGAAATCAATTCCACGTGCAGATTTGAGAGAATGGATGCTCAACACTATTCATACCTCCCGATGGTCGCTGATACTGCGGTGTATGTTGCCGGGCAATCCGCAGCGCCAGCCAAGGATATCCGGTGCCAAGTTCAGGGCAATGACGTCGGCGGGTCAAATGACAGTGATGCTTGTCAGGAAACTTTCATCGGAGAACCAATCTGTGAACATTGCGCGAATACCTACCAGCATGGCCAATTTCGCAAGCGCCGGAGACGCCCCCGGCAAGGTTGCGTCAAAATGACCGCTGTTCAGCCGTTAGAGAATTCTGTGCCGCAGGGCGGTGACCTCGTATACCGGCATCGGTTGTCCACGCGGATCTGGCATTGGATCAACGTCGTGGTGCTGTTCACCCTGCTGATGAGCGGATTGATGATCTTCAACGCACATCCCCGACTCTATTGGGGGGAATACGGCGCCAATACCGACCCGGCATGGTTTGAGATCGGCAGCCGGGATGGCGAGGGTTACACGCGCATCGGCACTATCGAAATGAACACCGCTGGGATTCTCGGCTCTCAAACCGCAGGTGATGGCCGTACCAGTAATCTCGCCTTTCCGGGCTGGGCGACACTTCCGACGGGATACAATTTGGGACTTGCGCGACGCTGGCACCTGACCTTTGCCTGGGCGTTCTCCCTGAGCTTGATCCTGTACATGGTCTGGAGTTTCGTGAACGGCCACTTCCGGCGTGATCTGCTGCCTAAGACGACTGAAATCACCCCGCAGCATATCTGGTCCGATATAAAGAGCCATGCGCGCCTGCGGTTTCCGCGCGGGGCGGCTGCGCTGAACTATAACATCCTGCAAAAGACCAGCTATATCGGCGTCATCTTTGTCCTGATTCCGGCTATGATCCTGACGGGCCTGACCATGTCGCCGTCGATGGATGCTACCTGGCCCTGGCTTCTGGACCTTTTTGGGGGGCGGCAATCGGCGCGATCCATCCATTTTATTACCGCGACGCTGCTGGTGCTGTTCATCCTCGTGCATCTGATCATGGTACTGCTTGCTGGACCGTTCAATGAGGTACGCTCAATGATTACCGGTCGTTTTCGTTTACCCAGGGAGAAGCGCTGATGCCTGACCTTATCACTCGGCGCAAACTGTTGACAGGCGTGACACTGGCCACCCCTGCGATCCTGATCGGCTGTGACCGTCTTGGCGCGGCCCCCAGCTTTCGCGAGACAGTCCTGCGCACAGGTGAATGGCTGTCGTATCGGGTGCAGC
>NZ_JAKDLJ010000345.1 GCF_030452865.1 Pseudorhodobacter sp. | reverse complement strand
CACCGTGACCTATTTCGTCGGGTTCGACGATATCAAGCCGACGGGGCGCGGTTCGCTGTTGCGCGTGCTGAAGACCAGTATCTTCACCTATCTGTGGCACAACGCCGAACGCGTGGCGGATTCCTACAACCTGTCGCCGGAGCGGACGATCATCATCGGAAAGCTGATCCGGGTGTAGCTCAAAGCGGCTTTTTCAACCAGCGCGCCAGCACACCCACAACCCCTTCGCGGAACAACAACACGCCAAGGACAAAGATCACACCCTGGATCACCGTGACCCATGCGCCGAACGTCGCGAGGTAGTTCTGCATTGTCACGATGATTCCCGCGCCGACGAGTGGCCCGAAAATCGTGCCCATGCCACCAAGCAGGGTCATCAACACAACTTCGCCAGACATCGACCAATGCACGTCGGTCAGCGAGGCCAGTTGGAACACCTGACTTTTCGTCGCCCCGGCAAGGCCCGCCATGGTGGCGGAAAGGGTGAACACGATCAGCTTGTAGCGGTTCACGTCATAGCCGAGTGAGATGGCGCGCGGCTCGTTCTCCCGAATGGCTTTCAAGACCTGACCGAACGGGGAATGCACGATGCGATAAAGCAACAAGATGCCGCCAAATGTCAGAGTGAGGACGAAGAAATAGAGCGCGATATTCCCCTCCAGCGAGATCAGGCCAAACAGATCGCCGCGCGGAACACTTTGGATGCCATCCTCGCCACCGGTGAATTCAGCTTGCAGTGCCACGAAATAGACCATCTGCGCGAAGGCGAGCGTGACCATTGCGAAATAAATGCCCTGCCTGCGGATCGACAACGCCCCGATAACAAGGCCCAAAACCGCCGCCGCCGCCGTCCCGGTCAGCACCGCCAGTTCCGGCGTCAGCCCCCAGACCTTGGCGGCATGGGCCGCGATATAGCTTGCGCCTCCGAAATAGGCGGCGTGGCCAAAGGACAACAGCCCGCCAAAGCCCAGAAGCAGGTTGAACGCCGCCGCGAACAGCGCAAAGCACATAACCTTCATCGCAAAGATCGGATAAACCACGAACGGCAATACGATCAGCGCGGCCAGCAGAACCGAGAAGATGATCTTGTGAAGCCGTGGCATCCCGGTGGTTTGTGCCACCGCGACAGCCTCGGTTGTCTTGTCTGCCATAGCCATCACGCGGGCCTCCCGAACAGTCCATCAGGTTTGATCAACAGCACGATGGCCATGATGATGAAGATAACAACGGCAGAGCCTTCGGGATAAAACACCCGCGTCAGCCCTTCGATAATGCCAAGCATATAGCCTGTCACGATTGCGCCCATGATCGAGCCCATGCCGCCGATGACGACCACCGCGAACACCACGATGATCAGTTGCTCCCCCATATTCGGGTTCACTGAATAGATCGGGGCGGCAAGCACACCCGCAAACCCGGCCAATGCCACGCCGAAACCATAGGTCAGCATGATCATCAACGGTACGTTGACACCGAACGCACCCACCAGCACCGGGTTTTCGGTCGCGGCGCGTAAGTAAGCCCCAAGCCGGGTTTTCTCGATTATGAACCATGTCCCGAAACACACGATCACTGAGGCGACAACGACCCAGGCGCGGTAGTTCGGCAGGAACATGAAGCCGAGGTTTTGGCCACCCGACAGTGCCGCCGGAATTTGATAGGGCAAGCCAGAAATGCCGTAATAATTGCGAAACAGCCCCTGGATGATCAGCGCCAGCCCGAAGGTCAGCAACAGGCTGTAAAGGTGATCGAGATGATAGAGGCGCGACAGCATGGTGCGTTCCAGCACAATTCCGAACGCCCCCACGATCAGCGGGGCCAAAATCAACGCAGGCCAATAGCCGATGCCAAGGTAATTCAGCAGCATCCATGCCACAAACGCCCCCGCCATATACAGCGCGCCATGAGCGAAGTTGATGATGTTGAGCAGGCCAAAGATCACCGCCAGACCCAGCGACAGAACCGCATAAAACGACCCGTTGATCAGCCCCAGCAAAAGCTGGCCCAGCAAAACCTGCGGCGGTATTCCCAATAGCTCGAACATATGTCGGTCCTGTTTCGCGGATTGGTCAAAACACGCCCGCCCAGCCTGAACAGCCGGGCGGGCGCATTGGCATTACTTCTTGGTGAAGTCGCACTCATCCAGCATTGGCAGGAAGGCATCTTCGCCGCTGATAGAAGAGATCTGGTTATAGAGATCCCACTCACCTTTGGACTGGTCCGGGGTTTTCACCTCAAACAGATACATATCGTGGATCGCACGACCATCGCCACGGACCTTGACCTTGCCGAACAGCGGATCATCGAAATCCATCTCTTTCATCTTGGCGGCAACAGCCTTGCCATCGGCCGCACTGCCCACAGCTTCGACAGCGGCCAGATAGGCCATGGTGCCGGAATAGACCCCGGCCTGAACCATTGTCGGCTGTGCGCCATGAGTATCCATGAACCGTTTGGACCAAGCACGAGTTGCGTCATTCTGGTCCCAATAGAAGGCTTCGGTCAGCGACAGGCCTTGCGCGGTTTGCGGACCCAGTGCATGCACATCGGTCACAAAGAACAGCAGTGCCGCCAGTTTTTGCCCCGCTTGGGTAATCCCGAATTCCGCCGCTTGCTTGATCGCGTTGACGGTATCGCCGCCTGCGTTCGCGAGACCAATCACATTGGCACCGGAACCCTGCGCTTGCAGCAGGAAGGAGGAGAAATCGGTCGCCGGGAACGGCACGTTGACGGTGCCCACAACCTCACCACCGTTCGCCTTGACGACCGTGGCGGTATTTTCTTCCAGCGAGTGGCCGAACGCATAATCAGCGGTCAGGAAAAACCACTTCTTGCCGCCGGCTTTGGTCATTGCGGCACCGGTGCCGTTGGCAAGGGCTGCGGTGTCATAGGTCCAGTGGATCGTCGTCGGGCGGCACTGTTCGCGGGTCAACGCCGTTGAACCGGCACCGGAATCAATCAACACGCCGTTCTTCTCGGCCGTAATGTCAGCAACGGCCAAAGCAACGGAGGAAGTAGGCACGTCGAGAATGGCGTTCACACCGTCCACGTCATACCACTGACGCGCGATGTTGGAGCCGATGTCCGGCTTGTTCTGGTGGTCGGCAGAGATGATGTCGACAGTGATCCCTTTGTCCTTGGCCTTGAAATCTTCAACCGCCATGCGCGCGGCCACGACCGAGCCTTCACCCGACAGGTCGGCATAAACGCCGGAACGGTCATTGAGCACGCCAAGTTTGACAGTGATATCCGCCAGCGCCGGAGCGCCGATCACTGCGGCCATTGCCGCCGTACTGATAGCGAGTTTCTTGATCATCGTTTTCTCCTGATTGAAGCGCGGATGCGCCGGTAAGTCGTTTTACACACCCAGATAATCGTGCAATTTCTGGGAATTCTGTTCAAGCTGGTCATTGGGGATCATGTCGACGACGCGGCCCTGATCCACGACATAGTGCCGGTCGGCGACCGATGCGGCAAAACGGAAATTCTGTTCGACGAGGACGATGGTGAACCCCTCGTTCTTCAGCGCGGCAATGGTGCGGCCGATCTGTTGCACGATCACCGGGGCCAATCCTTCGGTCGGCTCATCCAGCAGCAGGAATTTGGCACCGGTGCGCAAGATGCGCGCGATGGCGAGCATCTGTTGTTCCCCCCCCGACAGCTTGGTGCCTTGCGAACTGGTGCGCCGTTCGCGCAGGTTCGGGAACAGATCGTAAATCCGCTCCACCGTCAGCCCACCGTCAGCAATGCGCGGCGGCAGCATCAGGTTTTCTTCCACCGTCAGCGAGGAAAAGATGCCGCGTTCTTCCGGGCAAAGCGCGATGCCAAGCCGGGCGATATGGCGCGGCTGCATCGCGATAATCTCTGTCCCGTTGAAGGTGATGGAGCCGGTGCGCTTGGCCAAGATCCCCATGATTGCCA
>NZ_JAKDLJ010000344.1 GCF_030452865.1 Pseudorhodobacter sp. | reverse complement strand
CATGAACAGGGCTGATCGCCGAGGGGAAATGCAATCATCCGGGATGGAACAGCTATCGAAGTGTTCCGCACCGGGACATTCTCGCCCATGGGCGCTGCCCCCCAGACCATCACCGAAGAAAGTCTGAAAGAGATTGCCAGCGGCTATGACCGTGAAAACGCCCGCGCCCCGGTTGTGATCGGGCATCCAGACATTGATGCGCCCGCGGTTGGCAGGGTGGAACACCTTTATGTTGAACGCGGTGTGTTGAAAGCCACGCTGAAAAACACCGTGTCAGAGTTTGCGACCTTCGTAAAAGAGGGGCGCTACAAGCGCATTTCAATCTCAATGTTTTTACCGAACAGTTCCGCAAACCCGAAACCCGGTAAAATGTATCTCAAGCACGTCGGCTTTTTAGGGGCCGCAGCGCCCGCCGTGCCGGGATTATAGCCTGTCAGGTTTTCGGGCGCTGCAGGGGATAGCTTCTGGATGTCCCAAGACAAGCCTGCAACGGCTTCCTATGGCGAAGCGGGGGACGAGCTGACCCGCCTGCGCCTTCAAACTCGAAGCCATGAGATTGATCGGTTGATTGATCAAGACCGCGTCCTGCCAGTGTTCAAGGATGAGGTCTTGGCCTTCGCTGCCACCTTGGACGATCAGGAAACCGTCAGCTTTTCAGAAGGCGCGCCCGCCAGCACCCGCAAAGATTGGTTTATGTCCTACCTTGCCCGTCAACCGCAGGTCATTTCTTTCGGTGAAATGGACCTTGGGCAAGATCCTATCAGCCACGGCGCAGGACGCCCAAGACACAACATTCCTGACGGCTATCAGGTTGATCGGCAGAATGATGATATGTTCTTTGCGGCACAACGGCTGGCAAAGGAAAAGGGTATCAGCTTTGCCGATGCTGTTGACCTCGTGATTGAGGGGCGTGGGTAACGGGCAAGAATTACAAAACAGGGAAACCACCGCGTAAGCCACGTCGTGACACGTTCGCCCGCAACCGGAAACATATGCTGCTAACGAAGCCCTACATCGCAGGCGAGAAAGATCAAGCCCTTTGCCTGCAATGCTTGCAATGGGCCTTCGAGACCCGCGACCTGTCGGACGTTCCCCATATGCACGTCGTTAATGTCGCGCAGCGCTATTGCAACGTCGTGACCGGACGGCATCAGCCATGGCTTGATTGGGTGCAGACCTACAAATGACCGGAATTTCCATACGCGCCGAATTTTCGAATGATGAACTTGTCAGATGGCTTGAGGATTTCCTTGAGCGTATGGATGACAAAAGCCCATTCTTTAAGGCAGTAGGTAGCCAACTCACGAATTCCGTTAGCGCTCGATTTGACAAAGAAGTGGGATCGGACGGCAATGCTTGGACACCACTTCGCGCATCCACCATCCGCGCGCGGATCAAGCGCGGAAGATCGGCAATCGCCATATTGCGTGAAACCGGGGGCTTGCCGGGTTGATCAGCTATGAAGTTGGGAGCGACTATGTTACCGTGGGTTCAACGCACTGGTTATCGCCAACCCATCAGTTGGGCGCAACTATTGCAATCCCCGCTCGTGAGGGAACCATCTATCGCATGAAGGGCAAAAATGGTCAGGTTGGACGCCGCTTCGTGAGGAGGGAGAAAGCGAACCACCAAACCAAGGTCAGTTTCCCAGCCCATTCAAGCACCATCCCGGCCCGACCCTTTATCGGCATATCAGCCCAAGACGAGGCCAACATCTTCGAGGACGTGCAGGACTGGTTGACGCTATAACCCGCAATCGGGTTGCGTGGAAGGGCGGCCTTCCAATCACAGTCAAAACGTCACCGAAGATGATCACCGCAAAAACCCCTAAATCCTGACAGATGAACCGCCCCGTTCCAAGTGCGCGGTAGATGCACAAAAATGTTGTCTGAATGTCAGGAAATTGCGCGAATTATGCTGCCTGAATGAGCGGTATCCGCGCCGTTCCGACACCCTCCCCGCATCTTCAATTCCGATGAATACCAGCTAACCCTTTGGCAGGGCTTCATTCCCATCGCTCTCCCACCGTTCCCAATGAAAGACACCCCCCCCTCCACTGATCCGCCTGTTTCCGGCTACTCTGCGCCACACACAGGCAGAATAGCGACAGACATGCACAGGGCGCATACCGAGATTGCCGCGACCGGCCTTGTTAGCGCAATCATTCCAGCCGATATCATCATCAGGACAGTGGACATGGGGTTCATGGTCCGGATGGATGAAAGAGTGAAGATGATGAAACTGATCAAAAACCTGAAAATCGCTGCCCGCAACTACGCCCGCTACATCGCGACCCGGAATGAAATTGCCCGGATGCCGCTTGATGTTGCTCTCGACCTGGGCATCTTTCGCGGCGATGCGGATAAAATCGCGCGCAAAGCGGTGTGGAACTGAAACCGGGTTGCACAGCGGCATGTGTTGCCGCCCATTCCACAAACAGGGCGCAATAGGCGCCCCGTTTCGCAAGGAGCGGACGAAGGCAATGACACATTCCCTCATCTTGGCCAAAATACCTATTGGACCAGGATGCAACACGCGCACCGCTATCAGGAAAACCGCGCCAGCAACGCATCCTTCACTGCAGGCGTCACGAATTTGCTGACATCGCCACCGAGACGCGCAATCTCTTTCACCAGTTTCGACGCGATCGCCTGCCGCCGGGCGTCGGCCATCATGAACACGGTCTCGATCGAGGCATCCATCGCGCGGTTCATTCCAACCATCTGAAATTCATATTCAAAATCCGCGACCGCACGCAAACCGCGTACGATCACAGTCGCACCGACGTCGCGGGCGCAATCAATCAGCAGATTCTCGAACGGATGCACGACGATGCTGCCTCCGGTCTTTGCGATGATCGGCGCGCATTCGGCCTCCACCATGGCAACGCGTTCTTCGAGCGAGAACAGCGGTGCCTTGTCCCGGTTTATTGCAACGCCGATCACCAGTTTATCGACCAGCGCCATCGCCCTCTGGATGATATCGGCATGACCCAGGGTAATGGGGTCGAAAGTTCCGGGGTAAAGTCCGGTGCGCATGACTGCTCCTTATCGTGACCCGGACACGCAACATTATCAGCCAACGGTTTGCAAGCGCGAAATCACCCGGAAGGCTGCGCGGATTTTCGTTGAAAAATCGAAAGCCTCGCGAAAAAGCCGTCAAAACCCCTTGATCATCCCTTCCAGCGCATGCTTCTCCATCGCCAGTTCGGAAAGCCGGGCCTTGACGACATCGCCGATAGAGACGAGGCCGATCATCACATCACCATCCATCACGGGCATATGGCGAAAGCGGCCGTCCGTCATCTTTTGCATGACCTGATCGGCAGTGTCCCCCTTGGCACAGCCCACGATTTTCGCGGTCATTGCACTCTCCACCGGATCATTCAGACAGCCCGCCCCGCGTTTGCCCAATTCGCGCACGATATCGCGCTCCGACAGGATGCCGGCAACATGCTTGCCGTCATCGGAGATGATGATCGCACCGATTCTCTTCGCCGAAAGTACGGCTGCGGCTTCGTTCAAGGGGGTGCCGGGTTTGACCGTGATCACTTCCGCCAATGGTTTCGATGTCAGGATCTGTTGGACCAGCATGGCAATCTCCCTCTTGATACGGTTTGGTTCAGCGTCAACTCCCAAGGCCATGCCTGTCAAGTCAAAGCTTCATGGCGCGGCTTCGAGGCCGGGCAATTCCCGCCGTACCCCGGCGATCAATTGCTCACAAAACCGGTTCAGCCGCGCAATTCCGGCGTCATCCGCGTGGCGCACCAACCAGTAACTGCGGGTCAGCGCAACGCTATCCGGCAACACGCGCACCAGCTCCGGCGAAAATGGCATCACGAAATCATGCACCATGCCAACGCCTGCCCCTGCCCGCAAAAACTGGGTCTGAACGGAAACCGAATTGGACGACAGTTCCGGGGCGGTTGCACC
>NZ_JAKDLJ010000343.1 GCF_030452865.1 Pseudorhodobacter sp. | reverse complement strand
GCCTAGTCCTGACGCGAAAAACCGACAGATTCCGGTAGGGGACAGACGCTCGTTCCCACTGCCATCGTCCCAGATTTGGCAAAACTCCCGCAGAGGTACCCGGATGAATGAGCCCTATTCCCTGCGCCGCAAGATCGACCCGACACGGGGCGATCGCCTTGCCGACGGCAGCGCCAATGACAACAACCGGGTCGAAATCGGGCCGACGCAACTCGCCTACGGCGGATGGGCGGCGGCCGGATTGGTTTTGCCGGATCTGCCCGCGATGCGGGAGTTTCGTTGGAAGCGTCTGGTCAAGGGCGTGGTCGAACGCGGCTATGGCGGCGTGTTGATGTTTGACCCTTTGAACATCCGCTATGCCACCGACAGCACCAACATGCAGCTTTGGAACACCCATAACGCCTTTCGCGCCTGTCTGGTTTGTGCCGATGGCTATATGCTGGTCTGGGACTACAAGCAGGCAATGTTTCTCAGCAAATTCAACCCTTTGGTGCGGGAGCAGCGCACCGGGGCGGATTTGTTCTATTTCGACCGGGGCGACAGGCTGGACCCGGCGGCGGACAGGTTTGCCGGTGAAGTGCGCGATGTGATTGCCGAACACGGCGGCGGCAATATGCGGCTGGGCGTTGACAAGGTGATGCTGCACGGACTTCGCGCGTTGGAGGCTGTCGGCTTTCAGGTGATTCCTGGGGAGGAACTGACAGAAAAAGCCCGCAGCATCAAAGGCAAGGATGAGGTTTTGGCGATGCGCTGCGCGTCGCATGCCTGCGAGGCGGCGATAACAGAGATGGAACACGCAGCGCGCGCGGGCGTTCCCGGTGGCGATATGTCCGAAGATGACATCTGGGCCGTGCTGCATGCCGAAAACATCCGGCGAGGTGGGGAATGGATTGAGACGCGGTTGCTGTCGTCAGGCCCACGCACCAACCCGTGGTTTCAGGAATGTGGTCCCCGCATCGTGCAGAACAATGAAATTGTGGCTTTTGACACCGATCTGATCGGCTCCTACGGCATTTGTGTCGATATTTCGCGGACCTGGTGGGTCGGCGACCGCAAGCCGCGCGCCGATATGGTCGAGGCGATGAACATCGCGCGGGAGCATATCGCGCAGAATATGGCGATGCTGAAACCCGGAGTTTCTATCCCTGAGCTTTCCGCTGGCTGTCACCGCCTGCCCGACAATATGCAGAAATTGAAATATGGTTGCATGATGCATGGCGTCGGTTTGTGCGATGAATGGCCGCTGGTTGCGTATCCTGACGGCGCGGTCGACGGCGCATTTGACTATGTGCTGGAACCGGGCATGTGCCTCTGTGTCGAGGCATTGATTTCGCCGGAGGGAGGCGATTTCTCGATCAAGCTGGAGGATCAGGTGCTGATCACGGAGACCGGTTTTGAGAACCTGACGAAATACCCGTTTGATCCGGCACTGATGGGGCATTGAGCCGACACAAACTTGTGAAGTTTTGCACCGAAGGCTACCTTTCTGCATGAATTACGCCGATACTTCGGGTTCATCACTGGGAGGCGGCCATGACGAGCGAGGCTTTTTCGTTCAAAGGCAAAGACGGTCAAATGCTGAACGGGCGGTTGGAACGACCCGTTGGGCCAGCGCGGGCCGCCGCGCTGTTCGCCCATTGCTTCACCTGCGGCAAGGACATCTTTGCCGCACGCCGGATCAGCCGACGTTTGGCAGGTGCGGGTATCGCTGTTTTGCGCTTTGATTTCACCGGGTTGGGCCATTCCGACGGCGAGTTCGCCAATTCCGGGTTCTCCGGCAATGTTGATGATTTGCAAGCTGCGGCTGCTGCGATGGCTGATGCGGGGCTGCCCCCGAACCTGCTGGTCGGGCATTCATTGGGCGGCTCTGCCGTGATCGCAGCCGCGGGCGGGATCGCGTCGGTCAAAGCGGTTGCGACCATCAATGCACCCGCCGATCCCGGCCATGTCACCCATAACTTCGATTATGCAGAAATCGAAGCCGAGGGTGAGGCGCAAGTGACCCTTGGCGGGCGTGACTTCACGATCAGCCGCGCCTTCTTGCACGATCTGCGGCAATCCACCTTGACCGATCATTTGCGCGGGTTGCACAGGGCCTTGTTGATCCTGCATTCGCCCACAGATGCGATTGTCGGGATCGACAACGCCTCTGCCCTGTTCACCGCCGCGCGTCATCCCAAAAGCTTCGTGACGCTGGACGGCGCTGACCATTTGCTGTCACGAGCGGAGGATGCCGATTACGCGGCCAACACCATTGCAACATGGGCGGAGCGTTATCTGGATATGGCACCCGCAGCGCCTGACCCGGCAATTCCCGAAGGCATTACGCGGGTGGTGGAGGCCGACCCGAACGGCTTCCTTCAAGACGTGCATCTGGGGCGGCACCACCTGAAAGCCGATGAACCGGCCAGCTTTGGCGGCACCGATCTGGGCCCATCACCGTACCAGTACCTCGCCGCAGCACTTGGGGCTTGTACCACGATGACAATGCGGATGTATGCGCGGCGCAAGGGCTGGCCGCTGACCGGTCTTTCGGTTGATGTATCACATAAGAAACGCCATGCAACAGATTGTGAAGACTGCGATAAAGGCAAAAAGATAGACAGCTTCACGCGGGAGATCACCCTGCATGGTGATCTGAGCGCGGAGCAGCGCGCGCGGCTGATCGAAATTGCCGACAAATGCCCTGTTCACAACACGTTGGAGGCCGAAGCGCAGATCGTGACGCGGCTGGTTCACTGACCCCGCAAGGGGTTCGGTGGATCGCCGCCTTGCCCTTGCGCCCCTGTCGGACTATGCAAAACCGCACCCGCGCAGCTCCGCGCCATTGCAGTCATTTGCAAACGAAACGCTTTTTGAAAGGCCCGCCCCATGATCCCGCGCTATTCCCGCCCCGAAATGGTCGCCATCTGGTCGCCGGAAACCAAGTTCAGGATCTGGTATGAGATCGAGGCCCATGCCTGCGATGCGCAGGCCGCATTGGGCGTGATCCCGAAAGCCAATGCCGAAGCGGTGTGGCGCGCGAAAGACGTGCAATTCGACGTGGCAAGGATTGATGAGATCGAGGCCGTGACCAAGCATGATGTCATCGCCTTTCTGACGCATCTGGCCGAACATATCGGCGCGGATGATGCCCGGTTCGTGCATCAGGGCATGACCTCCTCTGATGTGCTGGACACCACGCTGAACGTGCAGCTTGTGCGCGCGACGGACCTGTTGCTGGCAGGGATGGACCGGGTTCTGGCGGCGCTTAAGGCGCGTGCGATGGAGCATAAGGATACCGTGCGCATTGGCCGTTCCCACGGCATCCATGCCGAGCCGACGACGATGGGCCTGACCTTCGCGCGGTTCTACGCCGAAATGGATCGCAACAAGAACCGCCTCGAAAAGGCGCGGTGGGAGGTGGCGACGGGCGCTGTTTCGGGCGCTGTTGGCACATTCGCCAATATAGACCCGGCAGTGGAGGCGCATGTCTGCGAGAAGATGGGCCTGCGGCCCGAGCCCATCTCCACCCAAGTTATCCCGCGCGACCGTCACGCGATGTTTTTTGCCACGCTTGGGGTGATCGCCAGCAGCATTGAAAATATCGCTATTGAGATTCGCCACATGCAGCGTACCGAAGTGCTGGAGGCGGAGGAGTTTTTCAGCCCCGGTCAAAAAGGCTCCTCCGCGATGCCGCACAAGCGCAACCCGGTTTTGTCAGAAAACCTGACCGGGCTTGCGCGCCTGGTGCGGATGTCGGTTGTTCCCGCGATGGAAAACGTGGCGCTGTGGCATGAGCGTGACATCAGCCATTCAAGCGTAGAACGCGCGATTGGCCCCGACACGACGATCACACTGGATTTCGCGCTGCACCGCCTTGCGGGACTGCTGGAGAAATTGGTGATTTACCCTGACAACATGCTGGCCAATATGAATAAATTTCGCGGTCTT
>NZ_JAKDLJ010000342.1 GCF_030452865.1 Pseudorhodobacter sp. | reverse complement strand
ACATCCTGCGCAAATTCTGCGACCCGGCCATCGCGCATCACCACCTCCACCGTGACCACCGACCCGCAGAGCGGAGAGCGTTTGCGCACAGTTGCTTGCGGTGCCGCCAACCGGCCAAGATGCGGGATATCCGCAGCCAGAGCCAGAATCCGCCCGGAATAAAGCTTCATCATCGCGGCGTCCGTCATGGCTTGCCTCCGGTCGCTCAACAGCATAGATAGTCAGCTCGAGCGTTTCGACTTTAGCCTGAAACATACCGCATCACAATTCGCGTTCGAGCCAATCGCGAGAGGCCGTGAATTGTAATCCATGAAAAGGCTGCAGCGATTCGAAGCTGGATGCAAAGGAAACCACCAATGGCATTTGATCCGAAACGCCTTCGCTATGACGATAATGGCCTGATCCCCGCGATTGCCCAGGATCATACGACGGGGGAGGTTTTGATGCTCGCCTGGATGAATGCCGAAAGCCTGAGACGGACGCTGGAGACGGGGCAGGTGACCTATTGGTCACGATCCCGGCAAGCGTTCTGGGCGAAGGGCGAAACATCGGGCCATGTGCAGCGGTTGGTGACGCTGCGCATTGACTGCGACCGCGATTGCCTGTTGCTGAATGTCGATCAAACCGGACCGGCCTGCCACACAAATCGGCGGTCGTGCTTTTACACTTTGGTTGAAAATGGTGAAGAAATCACGACATCCGAACCGATACACGAATAACATCGGGCGACAATCCGGAGCTACAGCCCGACCATTCCACGAATTTCCGCCGGTGTCGCGCCTTCGCCCCGGTATTTCGACAATGCCCGTGCATCACAGCGTTTTGCCAAACGCTTGCCTTGGGCATCGCGGATCAAATGGTGGTGGTGATAGGTTGGCGTGGGCAAACCAAGCAGATGTTGCAAAAGCACCTGAACTTCGGTGATCTCGCACAGGTCGGCACCACGGATCACGTCGCTGATCTGCTGGTGGCAATCATCAAGCACCGCGGCCAAAACGTAGGATGCCGTGCCAATATCCTTGCGACCAAGAACCACGTCACCATGCCGCGCAATCAGCCCCGGCGCAGAGATTTCATGCCAGCCCGGCTGTTCGCTGCCGGTGTCACAATAGCGAAGCGGCAACGCGACCGCTGCAACCGCCGCCGCCATGTTCAACCGCAATGCGTCGCCCGGAAGTCGTGTTGCCATCGTGCGATGACGGCAGGTTCCGGGGTATATGCCGGGCTTTGCAACACCCTCTTGCGGCGCGGAAACAGCGGCGCGGATATCGGCGCGACTGCAAGAACAAGGGTAAACCAACCCGCGCGCGGCGAGACTGTCCAGCACCACCTCATACTCGGCGACTCGGTCAGATTGGCGTAACACCGGCTCTGGCCAGCGAAGACCAAGCCAGTGCAGATCGTCGTATATCTGCGCCTCCCACTCCGGGCGGCACCGCTCGATATCCGTGTCTTCGATCCGCAACAGAAACCGGCCACGCGCTGCAACCGCCAAATCATGCGCCAGCAGGGCCGAATAGGCATGGCCCAGATGCAATGGCCCGGTCGGTGACGGGGCAAAGCGCGTTACGAAAGCCACGCCGAAAACGCCTCTTTGGCGCGGTCGGTATAGGCTTTGTAACGGTCCTTGCGCCCACGCCGCCCCGCCTTGGCGTCAATCGGGGGAAAAAGCCCGAAATTGACGTTCATCGGCTGGAAAGTCTTTGCCTCCGCGCCGCCGGTGATATGGGTGATCAGTGCTCCTGTCGCAGTTTCCGGCGGCGGTGTCTCGAGTCTGCCCCCTAGGAGTTCCGCCGCCGCCAACCGTCCTGCCAAAAGCCCCATCGCAGCACTTTCGACATAGCCTTCAACGCCGGTGATCTGCCCGGCAAAGCGGATATTCTGGCGGGTGCGCAGCCGCATCTGATTGTCCAGCAAGGTCGGAGAATTGATGAACGTGTTGCGATGAATGCCTCCAAGCCGCGCAAAGCTTGCCTCCGTGAGGCCTGGAATCATCTTGAAAACAGTAGATTGCGCGCCATATTTCATCTTGGTTTGAAACCCGACGATATTATAGAGAGTCCCGAGTTTGTTATCCCGCCGCAACTGCACAACGGCATAGGGTTTCTTTTCGCAATGCGGATTGGTCAGCCCGACCGGTTTCATCGGGCCAAAGCGCAGGGTTTCGCGCCCGCGTTCGGCCATCACCTCAATCGGCAGACAGCCATCGAAATATCCCGCCGTTTCGCCCTCGTGAAATTCAGCCTTTTCGGCGGCCAGAAGCGCGTCAATGAAAGCCTCATATTGCGCCCTATCCATCGGGCAGTTCATGTAAGCGGTCTGCTCGGCTTCGGTCTCACCCTTGTCATAGCGTGACTGCATCCAGGCGACGGACATGTCGACGGAGTCCGCGTAGACAATCGGTGCAATCGCGTCAAAGAAGGCCAGCGCTTCCGCACCCGTTTCGGCCCGGATGCTCTCTGCCAAAGCACCAGAGGTCAAGGGCCCGGTGGCTATGATCCAGTTTCCGCTTGAAGATAGCGTCGTAACTTCTGAGTTTGAAACAGAAATCAGTGGATGTGCAAACAATCGCGCTGTCACGGCTTCTGCAAACAGATCACGATCTACCGCCAAGGCACCCCCTGCGGGCAAACGATGCGCATGCGCGATTTGCATGATTATGCTATCTGCGGCCCGCATTTCCCAATGCAAAAGACCCACCGCATTTCGTTCATCATCATCAGAGCGGAAGGAGTTGGAGCATACCATTTCCGCCAGGTTCCCGGTGCGATGCGCGAACGTGCCAACCTCTGGCCGCATCTCGTGTATGACGACACGCACCCCCATGTTGGCCGCCTGCCATGCCGCCTCTGACCCGGCCATCCCGCCACCAACAATGTTCAGAACCTGGCTATCCACAGGCTGCATCCTTCATCTTGGCAAAAATACCTTGCCGGGGGTCCGGGGGGTGCAAAACCCCCCGGCGCTTGCCACAAAACGACGCGTTGGCCTAGCGCAGAGCCGCCGCTTTGAAAAGTTCCGCCCGCTCGCGGGCGACAAAGCCGCGCAAATCGCCGCCATCAAACCGCCCGAGCCGCACCGCTGCGTCAAAGAAACCCGGTGCGGGCAACCCATCGCCGCTTCTTGCACGGCACAAAGCTGCCCGGAATGGGTGTCCCGCCTCTGCATCCTCCACCATTAACACCTCCAACGCCGCTGTCAGGCGCGCGATGCTGCCGGGGCCGGGGATTGCAATCTGGCGCGCCAAATCGCCATAACTCATCACCTCATTGCGCTGCGCCAAACCCTGCAAAGCCGCGACCAGGCCGGGCAAAGCTGAATTCATTCCGCGCCGTTATCAGCATCCGGTGCGCCATTTTCGACGAGGTCAGCTTCTGCGACAGTCTCCACCACAGCCGCCTCCTCATCCCCCTGATCGGCAATGCGTGCAACCGAAACCACTACCTCACCAGCGCCGGTATTGAACACCTTGACCCCGCCGGCCGAACGGGACCGGAAGGAAATCCCTTCAACCGGCACCCGGATCGACTGCCCGGTTGAGGTTGCGAGCATCACCTGATCGGAGCGTTCCACCGGGAAACAGGCCACGAGCGCGCCGTTGCGGCCAGCCATCGCCTTCACCCCTTGGCCACCGCGCCCGCGCACCGGATAGTCATGGCTCGACGACAGCTTACCCGACCCGCCTTGCGTAATCGTCAGGATCAAATCCTCTGCTGCCGACATCTCGGTAAAGCGGTCCAGCGACAATTCGCCCGCCACCGCACTTTCCTCATCCTCAGCTTCCGGTTCCTCGACCACACCTTCCTGCGCCCGCCGCATCTTCAGATACGCCGCGCGCTCGTCAGGGCTTGCGTCAAAATGCCGGATCACGGACATGGAAACCACCTTGTCGTCCCCCTGCAACCGGACCCCGCGCACGCCAGTAGAGCCCCGGCTCTTGAACACCCGAACCTCGGTT
>NZ_JAKDLJ010000341.1 GCF_030452865.1 Pseudorhodobacter sp. | reverse complement strand
ACCCAGAGATCTTCAACGAAACAATCAGCATTCTGAAAGACATTGTGCTTTTGGCTGAAACAAAATTGGGATGGAAAGTAAATGATGCAGCTGAATGGGCAAGGGTAGATGACGAACACGAACACCGATTTTTCGCGCAAATTTCAATTTCCTTCAATTCAATAATTCGTTTCTGCGTCGCATTCAACCTATACGAATCTTGCAATGATGGTCTGGAAGACTTTCTCTCAGCACGCCCACCATTGATGATCGGAATCAACTCTCCTGCGGGAATTCCATATACACCACAATGCAAAAATTTGCAAAAACTGGGGTTGGACGCCGTTGCCGAAGCGCATGACTTCTTTCATAGCAGACCGATAACCTTGATGGATGCGTTCGATATATTCCCAAAGCTATCGAATCTGAGGAAACATGTGTTTCCTCCAATGGATCGTGCCTTCAAAAATTTGCAACCTGTTCACATCGGTAGCGCCGACAGTGATACTCCCACGGTACAAGCGTCCAAGAGTTATACCGAAAAGCTGGACGAATTTGAGAAGACCTTTCTTGATCCCAAGCGGACGCTCAACACTCTCGGCCAATTGGTTATCGGCGTTCGAAGCTATGTCAATGCACGAAACCTCCAAATGTTTTGCGCGCGTCTGGATAAGCTCATTGACTCTACCGATGTCGGTGAGGCGAGTCTGCGTGCCCAACCGAACATAATTGCCCGCCTTTGCGATGCAAAGCGTATTCGTGCCGAGTTGGAAGTAGCGTTGCAGTACCAAAAAGCAGTCAACCATCTTTACAAAGCAGAGATGATCAAACTTCCCGAGCCCGAAGAAACAAAGAAGGTTTTGCTCTTTGCCTTTGACCAAGATCGGGTATTGCCGTCGTTCATTGTGCCGATGCTTCCCAAATTCGCCGAACTCGGCTTTATTGCCTATAATCTCGCGGACGATCCGTTTGTGAATCCTGTGGTGCCGATCTGGCCACATACCGCGACGTTGTCACCCGACTTTCGGGATATTATCGGTGACCATGACACCGCGGCAGAACTTTTGAACGACTGGACCATTGACCTGGAAAATGGGAATTTGATCTGTGATGGGGTCAACTATTTCCAAGGTCTCTATGAGCGCGTCGGTCGCGTTCTGAAGATTTTCACCATTGATTGGAGCCTGCCCTCGACGATCCGGTACGTGAACACATGGATCAAGCAAATGGACCGTTTGATCTTTGTTCTGAAAGATGTTCTTGCGTATTGCGAACTTACGCAGACCACGGTGACACTCTTTAGCCTGCAATCCCATTTTGCCCCCTATTTTGCAATGAAGGTTTTTGCGGATGCGCATCCGGATCATATCAATCACATTACAATAAGCAGCAGTTACGAAGCATGGAAAACCAATGTCTCTGGGGCCCCGCTTTCAACTGTCGTGCTGCAAAACAACACGATCTTCAAAGAGCCTACGCTGCCGGCCTTCGGGTTGAAACAGGATTTCGAAGCGTGGTTTGCCGATGTCTTCCAATCCAAGCGGGATTTCTACAAGGCGCAGGCATTGGAGCTTGTTGGCGTCGAGCGAGCAGGGTCCCTTACGGCGGAAACCTATGAATTGCTTGAAAAGATAAAATCACATCAGGGCAAGAGGAAGATCTTCTGCGCTTTGGGTAAGATTCCTTATGATCTTGCGGTGCCGTCGCAAGGAGGGCCGGGCCATTCGTCAATGAAGGATTGGCTTAACCACACAGTTTCCCTTTTTCGGGAAACCGACGGGATTCTGCTTGTAAAGCCGCACCCGCATGAAAAGAACATGGCGATTGCCAATGGCGGGAATGAAGGCTTTCTGGATCTGATCCATGAGGAAATGGGCGAGAACGTTATTGTGCTTCCTCATCACGGGCTGAGCCTTCAGCGATTGGTTGGGGTTGTTGATGTGTTTTTGTGTTGGAACGGTTCATCAATCGCGGAACTGGGCGCGCAGGGTGCCAAAATCGTCGCAGCAGATGATTGGGCGGCACGGAATTACCCGATTGATGTCTTGCTTCCGGAAAGCCGCTCGGACTACGGCAAGATGATCGTCGGGGAAAAAGACATTGAGATGCACCCTGATTTTCAGATTAAGTCGACAGCCTATGTGAATTTTTTGGTGGAAGCGCCGTTCGCAATGCGCTTTCCTTTTGCTACGCGGTCGTCCACGAATATTGATTTCAATAACTCGAAGATACATCTCTCTACGCTAAACTCACGCGATATACGCGCTTTTAACGACACTTATGGCTGGTTGATTGAACGCTCGGTTCGACATTGTTGAAGAACTCACGCTTGAGGCGTGACTTGCTCTTTCCTCGCCGGGTTCAGGCCACGCGGGCGATTTCGGTGGTTGCGAGGGCGATGTTGTTTCGGCGGTCTGTCGGTTGGGGTCGCGCGCGGCGATGCGTTCCTCAAAGCCCTAGCGGCAGCGCATCCGTTGTCTGGCAGTGGTTTGCAAGCAAAACACGAGAGGGTTTGCCACGATCCGGCTGCCGGGCGCGGTATTCGGACGACTGTTTCCAGAACGCCCGGCCATAACGTCGGGTGGCGCGCAGGGCCTCGTTTCGAAACCTTTCTGCTGGGCAGTCTTCCTTCCACGCCCGCCCGTTCTTGCGGATCGGGATGATAGGAACGGCATCACGCTCGATGATGGCGGAGTCGCAACGGCGCCTGTCATAGGCTTCGTCAGTGGTTACGGTGCCAATGGGCGCGCCCGCGGGGATCTGGTCGAGCAGGTTTGGCGCCACATCAGGCCGGTGATCCTGTGCCAGGGCGGCTGATCTCGGCGCTAACGGAAGCACCTTTGCACATCAAGCCACGCAATCAGAGGACAGATCGCCAACGGGGCAATCCTGGCGGAACTGAAGGCCGCCTCTGGGGGTGTCAGTGTCGTGTTGCCGAATGAGTTACGCATTGCGAAAGCTGACAAGATTTAGCTTTCGTCTGTCGGCGTCATGTCGAACTACAAACATGAAAAAATTATTTTCGGTCCAATTGACGCATCAGATTGCGGGAGTCCCAAATAGATGCTACCCCCATAGGTAGTGTATCCAAACCTGCGAGGTCCCAATGCTTGTCGAAACCCATACGCCCGATGTTGTATCGTTTACGCATGTTGGGGAGGAAAGTCTGGTCAAGTTTACCGGCGCTGGATCGATAACCATAGCGGCAAACAGGTCGGATATTGAACGTGTGGAACGCATTGGTGACGATCTGCTGATCCATCTGAAGAATGGCGAAATGGTGCGTGTCGAGAATTATTTCACAACGCCTGAACATTTAGCGATCTATTTTGCGGATGGCGATGCCGCAGGATGGGAGCTGACGAATCTTACCGGAACCGATCAACTTCAAATGACTCTATCGCCCGTTGGATTAGGCGGGTTCGCTGGGGCTGGCCTCACTGCAATTGGTTTGGGTGCTGCGGGCGCTTCAATGGCGGCCGCTCTTATGCACGGCGGAAAAGGGGGGCTATTGGCCCCAACGGTGGTGGTCGGCACAGGCAATGCAGACGGCACGCTGGGTGTGACTGGTACTGGAGTGCCCGGCGCGACGGTCACGCTGACTTTCCCGAATGGTGAGGTCGTCACAGCGCTCGTTGATGTGTACGGAAACTACGTCGCAAGTTCTTCGACGCCGCAGCCAGACGGAGACGTGACGGCAACGCAGGTTGACCAGAACGGGGAAGGCCCGAGTGCCGAGGCCAGGGACCATTTTGATGACTCGATGGGGCC
This sequence comes from Pseudorhodobacter sp., assembly GCF_030452865.1. Lineage (GTDB taxonomy): Bacteria > Pseudomonadota > Alphaproteobacteria > Rhodobacterales > Rhodobacteraceae > Pseudorhodobacter. Next base: position 220 of record NZ_JAKDLJ010000341.1, on the reverse strand, counting down.
GCTCGCACCGACGGTGGAGGCCGGTGCCGGGAATGCGGATGGCACGCTGGGTGTGACTGGTACCGGAGAGCCCGGCGCGACGGTCACGCTGACTTTCCCGAATGGTGAGGTGGTGACTGTCCTCGTGGATGCAGATGGCAACTACGCCGCCAGTTCTTCGACGGTGCAGCCAGACGGAGACGTGACGGCAACGCAGGTTGACCAGAACGGGGAAGGCCCG
>NZ_JAKDLJ010000032.1 GCF_030452865.1 Pseudorhodobacter sp. | reverse complement strand
TGTCGAACAGCGCATAGACAGAATTCACCACCAGCAAAAAGAACGTGGTGGGGGCGAGCAGTGGGAAAACAATGGTCCAGAACCGCCGCGCCGACCCCGCACCGTCAATCGCCGCGGCCTCGATCAGGGATTTTGGAACCGCCTGCAATCCGGCGACAAAGAACAGGAAGTTATAGCTGATTTGCTTCCAGCTTGCCGCCACGATCACCAACCCCATCGCCTGTTTTCCATCCAGCAGTGGATCCCAGTGCAGGCCCATTTGTTTTAGTGGCCACGCCAAGGTGCCAAAAGACGGGTTGAACATGAACAACCACAACATCCCCGCAATCGCCGGGGCCACCGCATAGGGCCAGATCATCAGCGTGCGGTAAAACGCCTTGCCGCGCAGCACCTTTTCGGCCTGCACCGCAAGCAATAGCGCAATCGACATCGACAAAAACGCCGTTGCGATTGAAAAGAAAATCGTGACCTGAATTGAATTGAGATAAGCCGGATCGGCGAGCACCCGCTTGAAATTGGCAAGCCCGACGAATCTAGATCGCAAGCCAAACGGGTCTTCCCGCAGGGTTGATTGCCACATGGCCTGAAACGCCGGCCAGTAGAAAAAGACCAATGAAATTGCCAACTGCGGGGCGACCAGCAGCCAAGGCAAAAAACGGTGGGGAAAGGTTGAGCGATTCATAAGAAAATCCGACCGCCCCGATCAAGGGGCGGCCGGAAATGGGTCACTGACCCATTGCGTCCTTGATCGCAGCATTCCCACGCGACACGGCGTTATCCAATGCCTGTTGCGCAGTCTGGTCCCCGGCCAGCATCTTTTCGAACTCTTCATTCTCGATGTCGCGGATCTGCGGCAAGTTAACCAGACGCACCCCTTTGGAGTTTTCGGTCGGCGCCTTGCCCATCATCTGGGTAATCGGCGTCTCACGTCCGGGGTTCTTGTCATAGAAGCCACTTGCCTTGGTGGCCTCATACGCTTCCATCGTCACAGGCAGATAGCCCGAGGTCTGGTGCAGATATTCCTGCACTTTGACATCTGACAAATAGGTGAAAAAGGCCGCAACGCCCTTATAAGTCTCATCCGACTTGCCACCCATGACCCAGAGCGACGCGCCGCCCGGAATGGTGTTTTGCGGGCCTTTGCCATCGGTGTCGTAAGGCAGTTGCCCGATGCCATAATTCATCCCGGATTTCACGATATCGCCCAACCCGCCCGAGCTTTCGGTCAGGATGCCACATTCGCCCGACAGGAAGGTTTGCTTGGCTTCCGAAGTGCGGCCGCCGTATTTGAACGTGCCATCCTTGGCCAGATCAGCGATCTTCTGAAAATGGTTCACATAGATCGGTGCGTTGATTTCCAACTCTGGCACGGCACCCGGCAACAACCCGTTTTCCTGTGTCGCGTAAGGCACGTTGTTCCAGGCTGCAAAGTTTTCCAGGTGGATCCAGGTCAGCCAGGTTGAGGTATACCCGCACGGGGCCGCACCGGAGTCCTTGATCTTTTTGGCCATGTCCCAAACCTCATTCCAGGTTTTGGGGGGCGTGTTTTCATCAAGTCCCGCTTTCTTGAAAACGTCCTTGTTGTAATATGTAATGGGCGAGGAGGAATTATAGGGGAAGGACAGCATGGTGCCGTCAGGCTTGGAGTAATAGGCAACGATTCCGGGCAGATATGCCGATTTATCAAAGGTCATCCCGGCATCGGTCAGAACGTCCGCCACAGGTTTGACAGCGCCTTCCGCAGCCATCATCACGCCGGTACCAACGTCAAAAACCTGAATGATATCCGGAGCTTGCCCGGCGCGATACGCGGCAATTCCTGCGTTCAGCGTTTCGGGGTATGTGCCCTTGAACACCGGCATCAGCTTGTAATCTGACTGGCTTGCGTTGAAATCGCTGGCAATCTTTTCGACCACCTCCGAATTCGCGCCGGTCATGGCGTGCCACCAACTGATCTCGGTCTGCGCCTGCGCCGCAACTGCGGGAATGGTGAAAGCACCAACACAGGTAGCAAGGAATGTCGCTTTGTTCATCGTATCCTCCCAGGTGGGGCGATTCACGCGGCGCACATCTGCAAGATCAGACCCTTCGGCAACAGCGCCGCGCGGTATTCTGTCAATGTAGTGCGTGCCACTTCTCTTTCGCCCCGAGTTTGTTTCAGGTTCCAGGTTCAATCAATAGATACCAACAGAACTTTTCTGGCAAGCCGCTTCCTTCACCAAATCAACCCTTGTCTCGGCGCGGCGCAACGGACGGTCCTGTGCCTTTGCGTTTGGAAAGGCTTGCCTTTTACAGGTTCCGGGCGAACGGATTTGATCGGACAACACAGGTGCCTGATTGGCCGACTGGCACGAACGGGGCGAAACCGCGCCGGAAACTCCTGCGGGACGACAGCGCGCTGTGCCGCAACTTTGTTAATAATTATGTATCCATCCCGAAAGAATACGACTAAAAATCCTTCAGAACAGCAGATGCAGGATGACTCGCGTTTTACCTGCGCCCTCAACATGGAGAAAAGAATGATGATACGCCTTATTGCCGCCTCCGCGCTTGTCTTGGCGATGACGACCCCCACGGTTTTCGCCGAAACCTTGCAGGTTGGTGCCTACCCATCCAACCCGCCATGGGAATTCAAGAACGAGAAAAGCGAATTCGAAGGGTTCGAGGTTGATCTGGTCAAGGAGATTGCCAAACGCCTCGGTGCCGATCTTGCGATTTCGGATCTGGGTTTTCAGGCGCTGTTCGCTGCCACTGCATCGGGCCGGATCGACATGGCGATTTCGTCGATTACGATCACCCAAGAGCGTTTGCAAAATCAGGATTTCACCCAAGGCTACTATGACAGTGACCTGGGCCTTTTGACGAATGGTGAAGTCACCAATCTTGACGGGATGAAAGGCAAGCCGGTTGGTGCCCTCGCGTCGTCGGTCGGCGAAAAGTGGATCAGCGAAAACACAGCGGACAAGGGATTTGGAGAGTATAAATCTTACAGCGATCAACAAGGTTTGCTGCTTGATACGTCCAACGGCCGCGTTGCTGGCGCTATCGGAGACATCCTTGGCTTTGAATATGCAGCCGAGCAGATGAAAGGCATCAAAGTTGTCGAGCGGATCAAGACGGGTGAATCCTTTGGCATCATGTTGCCCAAAGGGTCACCCAATCTGGAGCGCGTGAACAACGCCATTTCCGAAATCAAGAAAGATGGGACACTGGCGAAAATCTACGAAAAATGGCTCAAGGTTGCGCCGGTGGAAGGGACTTCCTCCACCACGGTTCTGCCGATTCCCAAAGCTGAATGAGGGCGAAGTTGCCAATCGCGACCGATAACGTGACAGTCAGAATCCAGGGGCCGTGCACATGAATTTCGTTGACACATTCCTCAACTGGGACGTGGTGATGCGGATTTATCCGATGCTCATCAAAGGCGTCTTCAACACGGTTGCTCTGGCGCTGACTGTCATTATTTTCGGCGGCTTTGTCGGGGTGGCGATCTGCCTCGTCCGGCTTTACGCAATAAAGCCGTTCCGTTGGTTGGCAATTGCCTATGTCGATCTGTTCCGCGCAATCCCGATATTGGTGTTGCTGGTGCTGATCTACTACGCACTGCCCTTTGTCGGCATCCGGCTGTCGTCCTTCGTGGCGGCAGCTGTCGCGTTGGGGCTGGTGTTTTCCAGCTTCACCGCCGAGGTGTTTCGTGCCGGGATTCAAGCGGTTCCCGACGGGCAGACTGAAGCGGCCGATGCGTTGGGCCTGCCGTTCTATGTAACGATTTACAAGGTTATCCTGCCGCAAGCGCTGAAAATCGCGATCCCGCCACATACGTCAAACGCGGTAGCGATTGCAAAGGACACATCATTGGCGTCGGTCGTGGCAATGCCGGACCTGCTGAAACAGGCAACAGATGCGCAGGCGCTGACGGCCAACCCATCGCCGTTGATAGCGGCGGCCCTGATGTATCTTATCGTGCTGCTGCCTGCGGTGCGGGCCGTGTCTATTCTTGAGAACCGATATCGGAATCAAGGGAAACATTGACGGTGCCGATGGCGCAACGGTTTTGAGGAGTGCGGCGATGACAAGGATTGCAGTGGTAACCGGTGCCGCCGGAGGCATGGGGCGGGCGATTGTCGCGCGGTTGATTGGTGACGGGATGCATGTCATTGGCCTTGACGTGAATGCGGACGGGTTGGCGGACATGCAACAGGCCGGGTTTCAAGCGATGCCGACCGATCTGATGAAGGTTGAGGCAATTGCCGACAGCTTCGCCCAAATCGGCAAGGAACACGGCGGCGTTGATGCCTTGGTGAACAACGCCGGCACCTGTTTCATGTCGGAGTTTCCGAACATTCCGGCGGAGGAGTTTGAGCGTCAGATGGCACTGAACTTCTCGGCGGCGTTTCACTGCTGTCAGGCTGCAATCAAGTTGATGCTGGGCCGGGACGGTGTGCGCAAGATCGTCAACATCTCCTCCAACGGTGCCTATAATTTCGACGTGTTCGACCCGCCGCATTATCGCGCGTCCAAGGCGGCCTTGGATAACCTGACGAAGGATCTGGCGCGGCGGTTTGCCCGCGACAAGATTTCGGTCAATTCGATTGCGCCTGCCATGACGGAGACGCCGCTTTTTGGTGTGTTGAGCAAAGAGGTTCTGGCCAAGGCCATCGCCCAGATGCCACATGGCCGGGCGATGCAGGCAAGCGAAATTGCGGCATGGGTTGGCTTTCTGATCTCATCCGCTGGGGATATATCAAGCGGGAATGTCATCATCCTGAACCAGGGGCGGGATGTGCGCTGACCTGTTGTTGCGGGTCAATCCGGCTCAGGTGAACCATTCCGGCGCTTTCTTCAGCCCCGGCCATTGTTGCGGACTGTGCCCGTAGATGACGGTGGCGTCTCGCTCGCGCGCCAGTTCCATCAGACGCGCGCCGTGATGGATCGCTTGCGCTTCATCCCATGATCCGGCGAACCTCTCGTCGATTTCTGACGCACGGCTGATCGCGTCAGAGGTGAACAGCAGCCAGCCAGTTTCAGGCAGGCGCAGCATGAATGCAAGCTGGCCCGGCGCGTGGCCCGGACAGAACAGCACCTCGAAATCCGGGCCAAGCACGAAGTCTTCGGTCACCATATGATAGTCGGCATCCGGCCATTCCATCGGCTGCTTGCCGGACCAATACAGCGGGCGGGGCAAGGCGCGCTCTGCCGCAGCGATCAGGATCGGCACTCCGGGAAAGCCGCCCATATGGCCCAGATGGTCAATATGGGTATGGCTTTGGATCATCAGGGTAATGTCGGCGGGTGTCAGGCCGAGTTTGGCCAGTTGCGGCTTTGGCATGTTTTCGGGCGTAATCGACAGCACCCGGCCAAAGCTGCCCAATGCGTCCTCAATCGTTGCAGCTTCGGGGTCATGCGCGTATTTTTCCGGGAAACCCGTGTCGATCAGGACAACTTCGCCCGCGTCCGTTTCCACCACCGCGCCGCATATGCCAATCGTTCGCGGGCCTGCATGGACCTCGAACAGACCATAATCCAGCATCGCAAAGCGTTTGGGTTTGCCCTTGAGCGCTATTTGGCTATTCATATCCGGAATGTGGGGGAGATAGGCGATGAAAGTCAAGATACACACGCTGTTTCAGTATTTGCTGGAAACGACTGATGCGGCCCCGGAAGCGATTGTCGGCTTTTCGCTTGCCGAGTCCCCGAAACTGGGCGCGTTTCTGGCTGATCTGGACCCTGATCTGGTGTTGGATTGGAACGGTCGCGATTTTCGCGGCTTGCCCGAATTGCGCGATCATGTGCTGAGTCAAGCGGGGCTTCGGTCAGTTTGCAAAATCGAAGATGTGCTGATCACCGCCGGCGCAGCCGAGGCGAATTACCTTGCGATCATGCAGCTTTTGCAGCCCGGCGATGAGATTGTCATCGAAACCCCCGGCTGGCCGCAGGCGGAGGTTTTGGCGCGTGCCATTGGCGCAGATGTCATCAAGGTCACGCGGCAGGAAACCGACAATTGGCATCTGCCGCTGGATGTGCTGGCATCAAAGGTCACCCCCCGGACGAAACTGATTTTTGTGACGAACCCGAACAACCCGACGGGTGATCTGCTGAGTGCTGGCGACGTGGCCGACCTTGTGAAGATTGCCGACAAAGTGGGTGCGTGGCTGTTGGTTGATGAGGTTTATGCGGGCCTCGAATGGGATGGCCCACGCGCGCCTTCGGTGGCAGGGCTCTATGCGCGCGGCATTACCACGGGGTCCGTCAGCAAAGCCCTTGGCCTTCAGGGGTTGCGCACAGGTTGGCTGATCTGCCCTGATCCCGGTCTGGTGATGGATGCGGTGATCCTGCGTGAAAATTCATCCGAGATCATGAACATCATGGGCGAAGTGATTGCCGAAGTTGCGCTTCGACCGGAGCGGTACAAGCAAGCCATGGAAAAGGCCCGTCGCGAAGGCGCTGCCAATCTTGCGCAGATGAACCAATGGGTTGCAAAGCAAGACGGGTTGAGTTGGGTCACGCCCCGCGCGGGCCTGATCGGGCTTGGCCGCCTTCCGACAGGCATCGACAGCGATGCGTTCGCCCGCGTCTTGCTGGCGGAGCCTTACCGCACCTTCCTTTTGCCCGGCAGCGCCTATGACCAGCCCAGCCATATCCGGCTGGGCGTCGGTGGCGGGGCGCAGGTGAATTTGCAAAACCGGTTGAACCGGGTGGCGCAAGCCCTTGCCGACAGGCGCAGATGACGGGTTGATCTTTGGCGCGTCAGATTTCGGCCTCGGATCAATCACGACATGAAGATAAAATAACACTTCCACCAACGCATGATATTTTGCTAACATTTTGTCACAGGGAATCTGACAGGAGGAATTTCTATGCACATGAATGGAATCGTGGCTGCCACGATGGCAGTTCTGCTATGCGGCACACCACTCGCGGCGCAGGATACGCTTCGGATCGCATCGGGCAGTAAAGTGACTTCGCTCGATCCGATTGCGACCGCCGCCGCCGGGAATATCGAAGCCTATGGCCAGCTTTATACGCATCTGGTCCGCAAGGACCACGATGGCACGTTCAAACCGGGTCTGGCGCAAAGCTGGGACATTTCGCCGGACGGGCTGACCTATACGTTTGAATTGCGGCCCTCGAAGTTTTCCGACGGCAGCGATATCACGGCGGATGATGTGGCGTTCAGCCTGCTGCGGGTGGCGAAAGACAAAAGCTCCGCCTACCCGGCTGGTTTTGCGCCGATAAAAGAGGTTACGGCCGTTGATGCGGATACCGTGAAAATGATGCTGGACTATCCCAGCGCGCCGATGCTTTCCAATCTTGAGATTTTCAACGCCGGTATTGTCAGCAAAGCCGATGTGGAAAAGCGCGGCGAGGAGGCGTTTACCGTTAATCCTGTCGCTTCTGGCCCCTATATGGTCAAGGAGTGGAAACCGAATGACCGTTTGACGCTGGCTGCGAACCCGAATTACTGGCGCGAAGGGTTGCCGAAGATCAAGACCGTCGATCTGATCGAAGTCAGCGACGACAACGCCCGTGCGACAATGCTGATGGCCGGTGAGATTGACGTGGATCGCCACGTTCCATGGCCGCAGATTGATGAGGTGAACAACAGCCCGAATGTGTCGGTAAAGCTTGAGCCGTCAACGGTGCTTTATCTGGTACTGCCAAACCTTGCCAAACCACCGTTCGACAATCCTATCGTGCGCAAGGCGGCGGCCATGGCGCTCGACCGCGCAGCGATCACCAATGCGGTTACACTGGGTCATGCGACCGTCGCCAATAGCACATTGCCCAATGCACTGAACTATTATGACAAGAACGTCAGCCCGCCCGCCTATGATCCCGCAGGCGCGCGTAAACTGTTGGAAGATGCTGGTCTGCTTGGCACCGAGATAAATATGATGATTGTCCCGTCCTATGCGCAGACAGCGACCTTGCTCAAGGCGCAATGGGATGCTGTCGGGTTCAAAACCAATGTTGAGCAGGTTGATGTGGGTCTGTTTTGGTCGAACCTGACCAGCGGTGAGTTTGAAGCCACGACGACATGGTATTACAATGAAACCGAAGACCCCGATCTGGCGGTCCGCTGGGCACTTTGCGGCACCTGCGGCAGCAAATCCTTCTATACCAACTATGACAACCCGGAAGTTGATAAACTGACCGAAGAAGCCCTGCGGGAACAAGACCCGACCAAACGCGGTGCGCTTTACAGCAAGATCCAGCAGATCACCGTCGATGATCTGCCACAAATCCCGCTGTATTACGCGCCCTATTCCAACGGCTATTCGGATCATGTCAAAGGCTTGTCCCTGACTCCGGCGCTGCAATGGACGCTGGAAGATGCCGAGCTGACGGGCGGCTGATCGCCACCGCCGCGAGGCCGCCCGCGTCGCGGCGGGCCGCCCGTCCAACCCCGGCAGACAGGGTGTCTCTGTGAACCTATTTCGCTTCATCACCATGCGGCTGCTTCAGGCCGTCCCGGTCCTTTTCGGTGTCAGCATCATCACGTTCGCGCTGATGGTCGCGACACCGGGGGATCCGATCCGTCTTTTGGTCGGCGATCATGCCTCGCCCGAAACCGTTGCCGCCTTGCGCGACCAATATGGATTGGATGCGCCGATCCATGTGCAATATCTCAAATACATCACGAATCTGGCGACGGGTGATCTGGGGAAGTCATTGCGCTACCGGGTGCCGGTGTCGCAACTGATCGCGCAGCATTACCCGGTCACGCTGTTTCTGGTGCTTTATACCATCGTCTTGACTTTGCCGCCGGTGTTCGCCTTGTCGGTCTGGTCGGCCAAACGGCAGAACGGGCCTGCCGACCAGATCATTCGATTGCTGGGGGTGTTGGGGCTTGCGGTGCCGGTGTTCTGGCTGGCGCTGCTACTGGCGCGGTTCTTTGGAGTGACGCTTGGCTGGTTCCCGGTGAGCGGTTTCGGGGCGACGATACCGGCGCATTTCCTGCACCTGTTCCTGCCCGCTTTGTCGACGATGATCTGGGTGGTGCCGATCCTTGTGCGAACCCTGCGCTCGGCGCTGCTGGACGAGATGAACCGCGACTATGTGCTGACCGGCATGGCGAAAGGCTTGGGTGAGCGGCAAATTTTCCGCAAGCACATCCTGCCGAATTCGATCCTTCCGACACTGAACCTGTTTGCCGTGATCGTCGCCTATCTGCTTGGCGGGTCTGTGATTGTTGAAACGGTCTATGCGGTGCCGGGCATGGGGAAACTGATGGTGGAGAGTATCCTCGCGCGGGATTATTTCGTGGTGCAGGGGGCAACACTGGTCTTTGCCATGACGACGATCCTGGTGATGCTGGCAGTTGATGTCGTGTCGGCGTTGATTGATCCGCGGGTGACGCCATGAGGGTTTCACCGATGTTTGTCACCGGACTTGCGCTGGTGCTGGTCTGGTGCCTGATTGCTTTGGTCGCGCCATGGCTTGCCACGCATGACCCCTACGCTATTGATTTTGTCGCCACCCTGAAGCCTCCGGGGGCAGCGCATTGGTTCGGAACCGACAACGTGGGGCGCGATACCTATAGCCGTGTGGTGTATGGTTCGCGACTGGCGCTCTATATCGGGCTGCTGGGGGTTATTGCACCGCTGGTCATCGGGATGACGGTCGGGTTGACGGCGGGCTATTTCGGCGGCTGGGTTGATACAATCGCGATGCGGCTCGTTGACATTACGGTGCCGTTCCCGTTCTTCGTGCTGGTTTTGTCCATTGTCGCCGTATTGGGGCCGGGGATCGAGAATTACTTCATCGCGCTGGCGCTGGTCGGTTGGGTCGGTTACGCGCGGCTCGCCCGATCAGAAGCGATGGTGCTGCGGCAGGCCGAATTCGTGCTGGCCGCGCGGACGATGGGCTTTTCGCATCGGTATATCTTGTTGCGCCATATCCTGCCCAACGCGCTGTCGCCGATTGTGGTCTATGTGATGACAGATGTGACACTGGTTATCCTGTTCGGCGCAGCGCTCGGCTTTCTGGGTATGGGGGTTTCACCGCCCGCCGCCGAATGGGGTGTGATGATTGCCGAGGGCCAAAGCTATATTTCAACCGCTTGGTGGATCAGCTTTTTCCCCGGCCTGGCGATGGTGTTGATCGGGGTCGGCTTCGCGCTGATCGGCGACGGCCTGGCCCGGATGTTGAGGATTGAGCGATGACCCCGCTGCTGAAAGTCTGTGATCTGTCGGTGCGCTTCGGTCAGACCGTGGCGGTTGATGGGGTGACGTTCGATCTGGCGCGGGGGGCGGCACTCGGGATTGTCGGTGAAAGCGGTTCGGGCAAATCGGTGACTTGTCGGGCTTTGATGCGGTTGTTGCCGCCCGCGACAAACATTTCTGGCAGCGTCGAATTTGAAGGGCGTGACCTGCTCAATCTGTCAGAGCCGGAGTTGAACACCATTCGGGGCAAACGCATTGCGATGATCTTTCAAAGCCCGGCGTCGCATCTCGACCCGCTGATGCGGATTGGCGAACAGGTGGCTGAAGCCTTGGTCGAGCACACGGACCTAAAAGGCCGCGCTGTGTGGGAAGAAGTGCTGCGCCTGCTGGACGTTGTGCGAATACCCGATCCAGACAGATGCGCGCGCGCATATCCGCACCAGCTTTCGGGTGGGATGAAACAACGCGCGATGATCGCGGGGGCATTGGCCTGCCAGCCGGATTTGCTGTTGGCGGATGAGCCGACAACAGCGCTGGATGCAACGGTGCAGAAAAGCGTGCTGGACCTGTTGGCGCAACTGCGACGAGAGCAGAATCTGTCGATGATTTTCGTCAGTCACGATCTGGGCGCGGTGGCGCGGGTCTGCGATGATCTGTTGGTGATGCGCCGGGCAAAACTGGTGGAACGCGGGCCGGTGACGCGGGTGATCGACGCACCACAGCATGAGTATACCAAACAGTTGATCGCCTCGCACCCCGACCGATTGGCCTCACGGCAAGTGGCAGCGGTTTCGCAGGGTGCGCCGCTGCTGGAGGCGCAGGGTATCCAGATCCGTTATGGCGGTAAGTCGCTGGCGGATGTGTTGACCGGGCGGGAAGGCGGCTTTGTTGCGGTGAAACACGCCGATTTTGTGGTTCGACCGGGGGAGACCCTGGGGATTGTCGGCGAAAGCGGGTCAGGCAAGACAACACTGGCACGGTCGCTGGTCGGGTTGGTCAAACCGCATAAGGGCGAGGTGTTGTTCGACGGTGCGCCCGCCGATCCTTCGGGGCGCGGTCGCGTGGCCTATCTGCGCGATGTGCAACTGATCTATCAGCATCCGTATGAGGCGCTCAGCCCACGTTTGACGGTGCAGGCGGCGATTGCCGAACCCTTGCGCCGGCATCGGCTTTGCCCGGCGGCGGAAGTGTTGCGGCGTGTCGCTGAGTTGATGGCGCAGGTTGATCTTGCGCCTGATCTGGCCAAACGCCTGCCCGGCCAGCTTTCGGGCGGTCAGTGCCAGCGGGTCGCTATTGCGCGGGCGCTGGCGTTCAATCCGCGTGTGTTGATCGCGGATGAGGTGACATCGGCGCTGGACGTGACGCTTCAGGCGCAGGTGATGGACCTGCTGCTGAAACTGCAAAAAGAGCGGGGTTTGACAATGGTTTTTATCAGCCATGATCTGGCCGTGATCCGGCGGCTGTGCAATTCGGTTATCGTGATGCGCGCAGGTGAGATTGTTGAAGCGGGTCCAACAGCATCGGTGTTTGACGCTCCGCAACAGGCCTATACCCGCGCGTTGATCGACGCGATTCCGCATTTGCACGGGGATGCCGCATGAAGGATGGAAGTACCGCACCGCAAGACACCGCCCGCGACCGGGTAAAGCATGCCCGCAATCTGTCAAAGGCGGAAAGTGAGGTTGCGTTATGGGTTCAGCGCAATTTCGACAACCTGCCGTTTGAAACCGCTGCTGATCTGGCAGGCGGTGCAGGGGTCAGCGAAATGACGGTGGGGCGGTTTGTGCGGCGGCTCGGCTATGTGAATTTCAAGGCGTTCAAATCGGCGGTGAACAGCGAATTCCGCAGCAGCGGTGACGATGCAAGCAGCCCCAGCGCCAGCCGGATTGCGATTCCCGCGGGCACCGGGTCGGAACTCGATGCGCAATTGCAGATGGAGTTGAATGCGATTGCCGAGGTTTATCATCTGGCCACGACGGACCCTTGGCGCGCGGCGCTTGATGTGGTGGCAAAGGCCGATGTGGTCAATGTTACCGGGTTTCAGGCGGTCAAAGGCATGGCTGCGGATTTCGCCACCCGGCTCAAATACGTCCGGCCCGGTGTGCGCTTCGCGGAGGGCCGCAGCGGAAATTGGTCAGAATTGTTTATTGAGAACCCGGCAAGAAGCTGCGTGGTCATGATTGAGGTCGTGCCCTACGCGCATGACGCAGTGAAGATCGCCGATATGTGCCTGCGCCGCGATATTCCTCTGATCATGATCACGGACCGCTATAGCGCCTGGCCCCGGCAATACACGCCGCATGTGCTGACGGTTAACACCTCGACTAAAGCGTTTCTGGACAGTATTTCGGGCATATCGTCGTTGTTGGGACTGTTTTTGAATGGTATTACGGCGCGGGTCGGACCAGCGGCGCAAAAGCGTTTGCAGGCCATGCGCGAATTGTCTGCGCATTTTGACCCGTTCTCATACGAGCCGGGAAACAAGATGCGTCCCATCGCGACCCCTGATCGGAAAGACGACGAAAAATGACCAAATCTCCGCGCGCCCGCGATATCGGCTTGCAGTTTGACGGAACACCCGGCCCCCTGAACGCAATCACCGATGTGGCCGGGATCACGGTTGGATTTTCGACGGTGATCGAAGACCCGATTGCCGGCGTCCACAACGGATTATGTACCGGAGTGACCGCAATTATCCCACGCGGGGCCAGCGGCGACATTGAGCCGGTCTGGGCCGGGATCCATTCGTTCAACGGCAACGGTGAGCTTACCGGTTCGCATCACATCAAGGATTTGGGCTGGTTCATGGGGCCCGTGATGCTGACCAACTCGCACAGCGTCGGGATTGTCAGCCATGCAACCGTTGGCTGGATGATCGCCCGTTACCCGGAGGTGTTTGCAAAGGATCATATGTGGTGCTTGCCGGTGGTCGGCGAAACCTATGACGGGGCGCTGAATGATATCAACGCGCGCGGCGTGACCGAGGCCCATGCGTTGCAATCGCTGAACACAGCGGCGACCGGGCCTGTCAGCGAAGGCAATGTAGGCGGCGGCACCGGGATGATCACCTACGAATTCAAAGGCGGCACCGGCACCGCGTCGCGCCGGGTGGAAATTGCGGGCAAATCCTATGATCTTGGTGTGTTGGTTCAGGCCAATCATGGCACCCGCGACTGGCTGGAAATTTCGGGCGTGCCGGTCGGGCGATTGATGCGCGATGATCTGGTGGCGCCTTCCGATCTTGGCTCGATCATCGTGGTGATTGCGACAGACGCGCCGCTTTTGCCGCATCAACTGGACCGGCTGGCGCGGCGTGGCGGTCTTGGTATCGGGCGCAACGGCACCAAGGGCGGCCATTCGTCGGGAGATATCTTTTTGGCCTTCAGCACCGCCAACCCGCAGAAGAACCCGTGGTATGCACCCGACATCATGCTGCTGGAGGCGCTGAAAGACACCCACCTTGACCCGCTGTTTGCCGCAGCGGTTCAGGCTACAGAAGAAGCGGTGGTGAATGCGATGATCGCCGCCACCGACCGGATAGCGGTGAAGCCGAAGGGCAAGGTTGTGCGTGCCATCGACCATCAACGACTGATGGAAGTGATCCGCGCCTATCGCCGGACCTGAATGAAAGGGCAAAGGATGGAATTGACGGATTGCTTCGGATCGCCGACAGAACGCGGGCAAAGCCACGGCGAAAGCCTGCGCGAACGGATTGCAGACGCGCTTGTCGTCTGGGAACACGCAACGATAGCGGGCTTGGGCGCGCGCGCGCCGCGAAACATCGACGCCTATTGCGACAGGTTCCTGAACAGCACCGCGCTGATCCAACGGGTTCAAACGGAAACACCGGATCTTTATGCCGAACTCATCGGGATCGCCGCTGGGTCAGGGCAGCCATTGCCCCGGATCGCGGCCTATAATCTGATGGATGAACAATGGTGGTATGACGCCGCACCTGATGCACCACCACCGGGATGCAGCCTGATTGCGGCGCCGGTCGACGGCGGGCATGTGCTGGCGCAGAATATGGACCTGCCGCTGTTTATGGAAGGTTCACAAGTCGCGCTGCGGCTTGGCGGCCCGGATATTCCGGAAACCATTGTGTTGAGCGCGGCTGGTCTGATCGGCCTGACGGGGGCCAACGCGGCGGGGCTTGCAATCGGCGTAAACACCTTGCTGATGCTGCATCACGCGACGGATGGTTTGCCTGTTGCCTTTGCGATGCGGCACGCGCTCGGGGCCAGCAACCGGGCAGAAGCATCGGCGCGCTTACGCAAGGTCGGTCACGCCAGTGGGCAGCATTACGCTCTCGTGACGCAGGATGGCATCTCATCGTTTGAGTGTTCCGCAAATTCCTGCGCCACCGTGCCCGCGCGGAAGGATGGCACTTTGCTGCACACCAATCACCCGCTAGTCAGCAAGGATATCGACGCGGCGGCGCTGGCGCGGCTGGACCGGGCGGGGTTTACAGAAAGCTCCATCACCCGGCTTGATTGGCTGACATCACATCCCCGCGCGATCAACTCCGCCGCCGATGTGCAAGCACTGTTTGATGATCGGGACGCGCCGATTTGTATGCGCGCCGCAGCGAAGGGACGGTCGAGTACCTTTGCTTCGGTCCTTTATGAAATGACGGAGCTACCTGGTATCCGCATGCGACAAGGGGTTGAGGACGGCGCATCATGGCACGCGCTAACTTTTTCGCAGAAATCCATAACCAATTGAGTCAAATGCGGCCGAGGGGTGATCAGCACCGCCTTGCGTGGGGCGCGTGATCAACAGGCTCGCGAAAACTGCGATAGTGCTTTTCTATTGCCTTAACGCCCTTTTGCTGCCGCCTCTACCGCGGCGATGTCAATTTTCCGCATGGTCAGCATCGCCTCCATGGCCCGCTTGGCTTTGGCGCGGTCGGGGCCCGTGGTCAATTCCAGCAGCCGTTTCGGCGTGATCTGCCACGAAAACCCCCAGCGGTCCTTGCACCAGCCGCATTCACTCTCCTTGCCGCCATTGTTCACAACGGCGTTCCAGTAGCGGTCGGTTTCTGCCTGATCGTTGGTCTTCACCATAAAGCTGACAGCTTCGTTCGGTCTGAACACCGGACCGCCATTCAGACCCAGAAAGGCGCGGCCCAACAGCGTGAACTCAACAGTCAGCTCCACCCCTTCCTTTCCACCGGGAAAATCCGCAGCGGCGGCGTTAACTTTGTCTACATGGCTGTCGGGAAAGGTGGCGGCGTAAAACTCCGCCGCCTTTTTCGCTTCGCCGTGGTCAAACCACAGACAGGTGACAAGGTGGCTCATGCCGGTGTTCCTTGTCCTTTGTTACCTTCAAAGTTGAGCATCCAGGGGGTGCCGTATGTGTCGGTGAACATTGCAAACCGTTCCGCCCAGAATGTCTCGGCGGGGGCCATTTCATCTGGGGCCAATTCCGTTGACCCGGCCAGTGCTGCATGGATACGGTCGAATTCGGCGCGCGAGGTTGGTGAGATGGATATGCGAAAGCCCTGCGGTTTTTCATAATACATCTCGGGGCTGTCAGAGGCCATGACGGTGGCGCGGCCCAAAGTCATCGCCATATTCATTACTAAATCGTCGCCGCCGGGCATGCGACTTTCCATATCAGGTATGTCACGGTTGCGAAAAACACCGTTGATCTGTCCGCCAAGAACCTCGGCATAATGGGTCATCGCCTCAAAGCAATTGCCTTTGAAGAAGAGGTAGATTGTTGGTTCCATTTCGAATGTCTCCCTTGATGTTGAAAGTGTCTGTTCGGCCGTTATGGTTACTCGGTTGCCGTCCGGTTGAAAAAGGCGAGTTGCGCGGCGAACGCGCGTTTGAACGCCGGTCGTGCCTCGCCTCGGGCAACATAGGCCGCGAGATTCGGAAACTCTGACAACAGCCCCGATGCCGCCACTCTGCGCAGCACGTCTATCACCATCAAATCCCCCGCGCTGAACCGGCCATCCAGCCATTCGGCATCGCCAAGATGCACAGAAAGCTGGTTCATTCGAACGCGCAAGCGGTCCTTGATAAGCGGCAAGCGCGCTTCGGTCCACGGCTTGTCGCCTTCCGCGAATTTGGCGGAGGAGAGTTCAAGGATCGGCGGCTCAATGGTGCTGAGCGCGGCAAACATCCAGTTGACCGCACGATAACGCGCAGTCGGATCAACAGGAAGCAGACCCATATGAGTATTGGCGATGTGGAATATGATCGCGCCAGATTCAAACAGCGACAGATCACCGTCTTCAAGCGTTGGAATTTGTCCAAACGGTTGAATAGCCAGATGCGC
>NZ_JAKDLJ010000340.1 GCF_030452865.1 Pseudorhodobacter sp. | reverse complement strand
ACCCTTGATATTCTGCGCCGGATCAGTCGAATCGGTCACACCAAAGCGTTCTGCGGTGGCCGGGATCAACTGCATCAAACCCTGCGCCCCGGCCGAGCTGACGGCTTCCGGTCGCCCGGCACTTTCAACGCCGATCACCGCAAGAACCAAAGCGGGGGAAACACTTGTGCCGAGGGTGGCTTTCAAAATTTCGGTGCCGTATTTGGCGGCGACCTCTTGCAGGTGTTGCATCCGTGGCGCACGGACCGAAGCGCCTGCCGGACCTTGTGACAGGGACGCCATCGCCAAAGTGTAGCGCCCGTCCTTGGCGGTCTGCGCCGCGGGCACCTTGTCCCAGAACCAGCCATATGCGGCTTTGGCGGCGGGCAAGGGCGGCCCGTCCGCCGCGGTCACCGTCTGCCCCTGATCAACCGGGGCAGCGGGCGTGGGCGTGGCCATCACGGCAAGACGCCGCGCCTGCTCTGCCGGATCAATCTGAACTGTGATGCGCGGGCCGGATTTATGTTGCCCGACCACTATTCGGCGGGCGGAAAAATCATCCTGAAACGGCGGGGTTTGTGCAACCGCAGCGCAGGGAAAGGCCATTCCCCATAGGAAAACACCCAGCATGGCCCGCGTTGCCACAGCCAAATTCTTTGCCGATTCTGGCATGGTCGTTACACTGCTCTTATTATTCTTTTGCCAAAGGGTGGCAGGAATCAGGGTCTGCCGCCACTGTTTTAGTCATCAGATTGTGGCCAAATCGCCCAATTTGGCCGGAATGTCACAGGTTTGCCAAGTGCTTTCGTTTATCACCCAGGCAACTCGCCGAAAAATATCATTGTTTTTCCGTGCCTTGCAATTTCTTACCAGAATAATAACGCCGCCACGAAAATGCCCTTTCGCTTTCCGAGCGATGCCACATTCCGACTGTCTAAAAGGGTCATACCGCAACGGTGATCGGCACGGAACAGAGGCCAGCCCGAGATGATCTGGAACGGTGATGAAACCTGATTGCAAACATCTTCCTCGAAAGGGATCCAAAATGAAAATCATGAACGCTTTCAAAAACTTCGCAAACGACGAATCTGGTGCTGTGACCGTTGACTGGGTTGTGCTGACCGCCGCAATCGTGGGCCTGGGCCTGGTTGTGATGAACACCGTTGGCGCCGGCGTCACCAATCTGGGCAACAAGGTCGCAACCGACCTGTCCAACACCGACTTCACCTTCGAAGGCCGTTAATCCCTTCCGGTCTCGAAGACCAACACGAGGAATGGCCGCGCCCTGTCAGGACGCGGCCTTTTTCATTTTGCCGCATCACAAGCTGCGCAAAGCCGCGCGCCCGCAGATGCCATGACCGCCGCATCGTTTCCAAAGTGATAACCAACTGTTTCGCTCTTTCAAGAAACTTACTTGGAGTTTTCACGATCCAGCCGCAATCCGAACACTTTTGAACGGCCATATAAGCCCATGCCGAGGCGGTGATCGGAACGGAACAGAGACCATTCCGAGATGATCCGAAGCGGTGTTGAAACCTGGATGCAAACAACCTCCTCGAAAGGGATACCAAATGAAACTGATGAACGCTTTCCAAAACTTCGCAAAAGACGAATCTGGTGCTGTGACCGTTGACTGGGTCGTGCTGACCGCCGCAATCGTGGGCCTGGGCCTGGTTGTGATGAACACTGTCGGCGCCGGCGTCACCAATCTGGGCAACAAGGTCGCAACCGACCTGTCGAACACCGACTTCACCTTCGAAGGCCGCTGATCCGCGTTCGCCCGAAATCTCGAAACTGAAAGGGCCGCGCCTTGCTTGGGCGCGGCCTTTTCGTTGCCCGAAACCTGGACGGGGCTTGGCCATGACAGACCCCGACAACCTGCCAAAAAGGGATGCCCGTCCCAGATTGGAACCAAGCCAACCCCAATTTGGCCATATTTCTTTGCAAGAAACAAAATCAGAACCGCAATCCTGCCCAGCGCAACAGTCATCGTAAGGTTATCGAAAATGGACAAGATCAAGAGCTTTCTTCGGAATGACGATGGCGCCGTCACGATTGATTGGGTGGTCTTGTCGGCGGCAATCATCGGAATCGGCTTGTTGGTGCTGATCCCGATCGGCAACTCCACCGATTCGAGTGCAACAAAAATTGCAGGCGATATCAGTGACCAATCTGTGGGCTATGGCAGATAACAAGCGATCAATCGCTGAATCTTCGAGAGGTAGATGCAATGAGAATGGTATTTGGACTTGTGCTCGTCGTCGGGTTGGGACTCGCCGGGCTGGCTGTATGGATGGTGCAAGGCTATGTCAGTCAGGCGCAAATAGATGTCGCGCGGGAAAAAGCCGCGCGGATGAAACTGGGGGAGTTGGTGCAGGTCTATGTGGTCAACAAGCCGTTGGCCTATGGCAGCCCGCTGACAAGGGACGATGTGGAAAAGGCGCTTTTCCCGTCAAACTTCCTGCCGGAAGGATCATTCGCCAAAGAGGAAGACCTTTTCCCCGGTGAATATGCCCAGCCGCGCTACATTACCCGCCAGATGGAAAAGATGGAACCGGTTCTTGCCGCTAAGGTCACCGAACCAGGCACCGATGTCGGACTGACCGCCCGCCTGTCCAAGGGCAAACGCGCCTTTGCAATCAAGGTCGATGTCGCCTCCGGCGTCTCGGGTTTTGTGCAACCGGGTGACAATGTCGATGTCTATTGGACCGGCAGCGCCGAAGGCCGCAGCAATGAGATTACTCAATTGATCGAGAATGCCGTCAAGGTCGTCGCCATCGACCAAGCCGCGAACAGCGACCGCAACTCCGGCGCAACTGTCGCGAGGACCGTGACAGTAGAGGCGACACCGCAACAGGTTGCACGTCTCGCGCAGGCCCAGGCGACCGGGCGGCTTGCGCTTTCGCTGGTCGGAACCGGGGACACGACTGTCGTTGAAGGTGTCGAAGTCGACAGCGCTGGCTTGCTCGGCATTCAAGCCGTGGTGCCGGAACAGGTCGAACAGGCCAAGGTTTGCACGATCAAAACCCGTCGCGGAGCCGAAGTCGTGGAAATTCCGATCGCCTGCACCAATTAATCGCGCCGGGGCCGCCTACCGTATTTAGTGGCCGTCGCCGCCAAACAACGAGAACTTGCGACAGACTTTAACTCTGTTGCAAGTTATCCACATCAAGAACGGCCAATAAGGTTTTGATTCTTGCAAAAAATGGCGAAACCCTGCAAGGTGAAGCCAATATGGGCGTAAAAAGACCCGTACCGAGGTGTGATCGAAAGGCAGTGATATGAAAATGCGGACCCTTCTGGGGGCTACGGCGCTTGGCCTTGCACTGATGCAACCAGCCACGCAAGGGGCGCAAGCCCAGACGTTGCGGGTGATGTCAGGCGGCCCCGCCAGTGCTTTGCAAGTTCCCATGAACCGCGCTGTTGTCGTTGAAAGTGACATCGCATTTGCGGAACTGTCCATCGCCAACCCCGGCATCGCAGATATTTCCACCCTGTCCGACAAGTCGATCTATGTGCTTGGCAAAGCGCCCGGTCGCACGACGATGACATTGCTGGGTGCAGATGGGCGGTTGATTTCCAACGTCGATGTGCACGTCACCCCCGACATTGCGGAATTCAAGGAACGGCTCCGGCAAATTCTGCCCGGCGAGCAAATCGAGGTGCGCACGGCAAACGACGGGATCGTGCTGTCAGGCACGGTTTCATCCACCGCCAAGCTGGACCGCGCCCTTGATCTTGCAAACCGCTATGCCCCGGAACGGATTTCAAACCTGATGAGCGTTGGCGGAACCCAGCAGGTGATGCTGAAGGTGCGCTTTGCAGAAATGCAACGCTCCGTTTCCAAAAGCCTTTCGGCCTCGCTTGGCCTCAGCGGTGGAATCGGCGGTGGCAAGGTCGGCACCTCCGGCGGTTCAAACCGCTTTGCAAGCGGTGCCGCTTTGGCCAACACCTTGTCAGGCGGGACTACCGAGGCGAAAGCAGACAGCAACGGCGCGATGACAATCGGCTTTTCCG
>NZ_JAKDLJ010000339.1 GCF_030452865.1 Pseudorhodobacter sp. | reverse complement strand
GGGAAGTTTCGGGGGGCAGGTCAGAGGTCATGCCGCCACGCGTAGATCTGCTGCCGCGTGATCTCGTGGCGCTGCGCCACCTGCGTCACCGTCGCCCCGCCAATCCCGACCGACGCAACAATCTCCAGCTTGTCCTCGTCGCGCCAAATCCGCCGCCGCTCCACTCCAAGAATTTCGCCACGCATCGCAGACCCCGCATACGAAACATCGTTAACGACGTCGTTAAACACGTGTCTTAATTCATAGCCCCGCCGTCAGGCAGGCGGTGACAATAGGGTGGTTACGATATTCAGCACGAGGAGACGATATCTCAATGAAATAGCTCCCGATCGTCAAATTTCCGAAGTGACGAAACGACCCGATGTCTTGACCAAGATCCGTGCCGGACGATACCTTGTTCCAAGCAGCAATGTTCTCGAACTCGGGAGGGAGGGCAGCAGATCGGCGCGGATCAAGAAGACGCCAATGTTCGACAGCTTTTTACAGATTATCTGCAACTTGGTGCGCTACCCGGCCAGTCCCGCAAAACCGTCGGCTCCAATCGAACTGAAACGACTGCCTCACGGCCTTTGAAACCGATTTGCCTTGGCCTTGCAAAACCTTCACCTGTCCCGATGAACGCGTTGCACTTTTGAAAACGCCGCCTCATTGGGACAGATGAATGCTTGAATCCGATAAAACGTGATAGGCTCTAGTCCTCTCCAAAATGGGATTATCATTTCCCAAAAGGTCGACGACTTCAGCGGGGGCGTTCTAGATGTCGTGGTGGGTGAGGAACATTCGCGATAAGCACCATCATGGTTCGAGATGGTTTGGGCGACCCAATAGGACAGCGTTCGGGTCAAGCGGAGATCCAGGCAGGGCGCGTTTCAGTGCAGTTGCAAATAATGTCGTGTACCTAGACTGTCATCACAACACATAGTCATGTCGTTAGCTTCGCCAGATCTTCACCCCGATTTCGCGGCAACCTTGCCCCGATTTACAATTATCTCAATGGGTCCAGACACCGCGCCTATGGGTCGCGAAATTTTCGCCGTAGCCACCGGGGCGGATAATCGGTTTGCGAGGCTTCGGCTCTGCCACAGAGTAGTCAATGCCATGCGCCTTGGCGTAGGCTTCTGCCGCTTCCCGGTTTTCAAATTGCAGGCGCACTTGCGAATTCATATCGCTGCTAGAGGTCCAGCCCATCAACGGGTCGAGCGAGCGTGCAGAGGCCGGAACGTAGTCCAACACCCAGTCCTTTGTCTTCGCAGTCCCCGATTGCATGGCGTTGCGGGCGGGTCGGTAGATGCGGGCGCGCATGGGCAGGCTCCTTGAGGCATTCGCTTGGCCATATATATGCCGGAAATGTCAGAGGATTTGCAAGCGGAATGGCCCGATGCCTGCGGATTTGGGGTGCTGCCGGCTGATCACTGGGAGTGTGGGTGGGGTGTGTGGTGTGATCAGCCGACAGTCTTTGCTGCTTGCCTCATCACTCTGCAATATGGTTTCCGGATATACAACCGAAAGATGCAAAATTTCGGAGAATATTCCATAAAATTGCAGCGTTCCTGTTAATCCTAAAGAAATCCTGGTTACAAAAGCGTTAATCGCCCCCTTGAACCGGAACAAAAACAGATCAAATCTAGGGTACTGGAAGGAATCACCATGCCCCACAACAATGTCAACGCGCTGACGGAACGACCCGATGTGCTGACGCGCCCCAAGCTCGAGGGCGGACGGCGCTTCAAACTGTCAACGCCGTTTGAACCCGCGGGCGACCAACCCACGGCGATCGTGGAACTGTCGGCGGGGATTCAGGGCGGCGAACGCGATCAGGTGTTGCTGGGGGCGACGGGCACCGGCAAGACTTTCACCATGGCCAAAGTGATCGAACAGACCCAGCGCCCGGCAATCATTCTCGCCCCGAACAAGACGCTCGCGGCGCAATTATACGGCGAATTCAAGGGCTTCTTTCCTGAAAACGCCGTGGAATACTTCGTTTCCTATTACGACTACTACCAGCCCGAAGCCTATGTCGCGCGGTCCGATACCTATATCGAGAAGGAATCCCAGATCAACGAACAGATCGACCGGATGCGCCATTCGGCCACCCGCGCACTGTTGGAACGTGACGATGTGATCATCGTGGCCTCGGTATCCTGCATCTATGGTATCGGCTCGGTCGAGACCTATTCCGCCATGACGCAAGACCTGAAAACCGGTGAAAGCTATGACCAGCGCCAGATCATCGCGGAACTGGTGGCGCAAGCCTACCGCCGCAATGATCAGGCGTTTCAACGCGGTTGCTTCCGCGTCCGCGGCGATTCGCTGGAAGTCTGGCCCGCCCACCTCGAAGACCGGGCTTGGCGGTTCTCGTTTTTCGGCGAGGAACTGGAGGCGATCATCGAGTTTGACCCGCTGACGGGGGCCAAAACGGACAATTTCGACCAAATCCGCATCTACGCCAATTCCCACTACGTCACCCCGCGCCCAACGATGAACCAAGCGATCATCGGCATCAAAAAAGAACTGCGGATGCGGCTCGACCAACTGGTGGCCGAGGGCAAGTTGCTGGAAGCGCAACGGTTGGAGCAACGCTGTTCCTTTGATCTGGAAATGTTGGAGGCGACCGGCGTTTGCAACGGGATTGAAAACTATTCGCGCTATCTGACGGGTCGCGCGCCGGGGGAACCGCCGCCGACACTGTTCGAGTTCATCCCCGACAATGCCATTGTTTTTGCAGACGAATCCCACGTTTCGGTGCCACAGATCGGCGGCATGTATAAAGGTGACTTCCGGCGCAAGTTCACGTTGGCCGAACATGGTTTCCGCCTGCCGTCGTGCATGGACAACCGCCCGCTGAAGTTTGAGGAATGGGATGCGATGCGACCGCAAAGCATCTTCGTTTCAGCCACCCCCGCGAAATGGGAGATTGAACAGGCAGGCGGCGTTTTCACCGAACAGGTGATCCGTCCCACGGGGCTGATTGATCCAAAGGTGGAAATCCGCCCCGTTGAATCCCAGGTCGATGACCTGCTTGATGAGATTCGCCGCGTGGCGCTGGCGGGGTTGCGGGTCTTGGTGACGGTGTTGACCAAGCGAATGGCCGAGGATCTGACCGAGTATTTCCACGAACAGGGCATCCGTATCCGCTATATGCATTCGGACATCGACACAATAGAACGCATTGAAATCTTAAGGGATTTGCGGTTGGGGGCGTTTGACGTTCTGGTCGGCATCAACCTGTTGCGTGAAGGTTTGGATATTCCGGAATGTGGGCTGGTTGCAATTCTGGACGCGGACAAGGAAGGCTTCTTGCGCTCTGAGACCTCGCTGATCCAGACCATTGGCCGCGCCGCGCGAAATGCCGATGGTCGGGTGATCATGTATGCCGACCGCATCACCGGGTCGATGGAGCGCGCGATTGGTGAAACCGACCGCCGCCGCGCCAAACAGACCGCCTACAACGTCGAACACGGCATCACGCCGACGACGGTGAAAAAGAACGTCGAGGATGTGCTGGCCGGGCTGTGGCAAGGCGACACCGATCAATCGCGCATCACCACCAAGATCGACAAACCGATGATGGGCAGCAACCTTGCGGCCCATCTTGATGCGCTGCGGGTGCAGATGCGCAAGGCTGCCGAGAATCTGGAGTTTGAGGAAGCCGCTCGCCTGCGCGACGAGGTGAAACGCCTGCAAGCGGTGGAACTCGCCATTGCCGATGACCCGCTGGCGCGGCAATCGGTGGTGGAAGAAGCGGTTGAGGACGCGCAGAAAATGGCGGGACGCTCCACCGGCGGACGGGCCGGGATGCGGGGCGGGAACAAGCGGCGCGGTCGAAAATGACCGCGCCTTGAAGCGTTCAGGGCCGTTTGACCAGCGCCGGAACAACAACAGCACGATCACAGCGCCAGTCGTCGCATGGATGATCGCAGTCACAATCCCGCCGCTCCCGCCAAACCCGCGACGCGGCGGCCAGAGACCTGCGAGCACGGCAACAATGATGCCTACAACGATGGTTCC
>NZ_JAKDLJ010000338.1 GCF_030452865.1 Pseudorhodobacter sp. | reverse complement strand
GCAACCCATAGCCCATCGCAGCGCGGTAGCCGCGCCCGACCAGATTGCCCATGACGCGCCAACCGCAGATCAGACCGATCACCGCGCAAATCACGGTAAAATAGCCAAATTGCGTGCCCTCCGGCATCTGTGGCTTGAACAGTTCAGCGGCGAAAGCGGCGACGATGGCAAAGGCGAAGGCAGCAACCAGTTTTGAAATCGTCGGCATCTAATCCCTGCAATGCTTGGCGCGAAGCGCCCTATTGCGGCCGCGTCACGGTGATCTGTGTTACGTCACAGTTTCCCCCCTGAAACGCGCCAGCGCAAGAGGTGAGATAGTAATTCCACATCCGGCGAAACCGTTCATCGAAGCCGAGGCTGGCAACCTCATCCCATCTTGCGTTGAACGCCTGATGCCAACGCCGCAGGGTGTCACTGTAGCTTTTGCCGAACTCGATGGAGCCGTTTATCACAAGCCCCGCCCGCACCACCTCGGCCCGCAGAACGCTCTGGCTGGGCAACATGCCGCCGGGAAATATGTGCTTTTGAATAAAATCAACGCCTTTGCGATACATCTTGAAGCGTTTTTCCTGTAAGGTAATGATCTGCAACGTCGCATTCGCGCCTGGTTTCAGCCGATTGCGCAGGCTCTCGAAATAGACCGGCCAGTATTTCTCGCCCACCGCCTCGAACATCTCGATGCTCGCCACGCCATCATACAGCCCGGTTTCATCACGGTAGTCCTGCAACTTGATCGTGACACGATCCGCCAGCCCCGCAGCCGCCATTCGCGCCACGGCGTAGTCATATTGCGCCTTGGAAATGGTCAGCCCAGTGACCCGCAAGCCGCGCTGACCTGCGGCATATTCGGCAAAACCACCCCAGCCGCAGCCGATTTCCAGAATATGATCACCGGACGCGACCCCCATCTGATCCAGCATGGAGGCATATTTCTGCGCCTGCGCCTTCTCAAGGCTTTCCTGCCCTGTGGTGAACAGGGCAGAGGAATAGGTCATCGTCTCATCCAGCCAGAGTCTGTAGAAATCATTGCCGAGATCGTAGTGATAGGAAATATTCCTTTTCGCCTGACGTTTGGAATTGCCCCGCAGAACATGGCGGATACGTTCATAAAACCGGATCACAGCCATGCCGTAAAAGCTGTCATAGATCGCATCATTATCGGCATGCACCAGATCCATGAAGGCTTGCAGATCCGGGCTTGACCACCAGCCTTCGAGATAGGCGTCGGAAAATCCGATATCGCCTTCGCGGATTAACCGCGCAAACAGATCGCGGTTGTGGACCTCCAGCACCGCATGCGGGCCGCGGGCCGACCCTTGGACGCGAAAGCAGCGCCCGTCACCCAGCACAAGATCCAGCCGTCCATGGCCCAGACCTTTCGCCTGCGCGAAAACCTGCGCAAAATAGCGCGGCAGGTTCGTTTGCCCGTCGATCGCGGTCAGAATTTCCATCGTTCACCCTACCAAAAGCCGAATTCACCTGCGCCTGTTCTTATGTTACGCAACGCGCCGAACAAAAGTTTCGATCCATCAGAAGTTTCGCGCCTGATAAGCCGCAAGTGCGCGCGCCCGCCCTGCGGCGAGATCAATGATCCGGTCAGGATAGCGCGCCTCGGGCGAAAGCGCCCATGCGCGCGGTATGGCAGCAAAATAGTCCAATGCCTCACATCCCGGGTTTGGACTCAATTCAGCGATGTAGCGCTTGCGATAGCTGGATTTCGGGTCGAACTTCTCCGCCTGCGTCGCCGGGTTGAAAATCCTGAAGTATGGCGCGGCATCCGGGCCGGACCCGGCGGCCCATTGCCACCCCATCGCGTTGGAAGCCACATCCCAATCGGTCAGGCATTGCGCAAACCAGCACTGGCCGACGCGCCAGTCGGTCATCAGATGCTTGGTCAGGTATGAGGCCACGATCATACGCGCGCGGTTGTGCATCGTGCCGGTCACATACATCTCACGCATCGCGGCATCGACGAACGGCTCCCCCGTCATGCCCTGCCGCCAGCGCTCGGCATCCGCATTGTCGCCCCGCCACGGGAAAGCAGCCCATTCCGCGCGCCAGGGTTGATCGGTGATCTCGGGGCAGTGATGCAACAGATGATAGGAAAATTCGCGCCAGACCAGTTCTTTCAGGAACTGCTCGGCCCCGGCGCGACCCTCCAAAAGCGCCCTCATGCCGCCATGCCAGATCGTGCGCGGGCCGATTTCGCCACAGGTCAGGTTCTCGGAAAGTCGCGAGGTTGCGTTCAGCGCCGGGAAATCACGCAGGCTCTTGTAGTCATCAATCAGACCATCGAGGAATTCCGATAACCGCCGCTGCGCCACCGCCTCGCCAACACCCACATGCTTTGCCACGACTTCGGCACCGCGCTGCATCGCCTGCCCCATCTGCCAGTCCGCCAATGCCTCTGACGCAGGCCAAGCCACTGGTTGCGCCAATCGCTTCGGCGCAGAGGTCGGCGCGTCGACCGGACGGTTCTTTACAGCGCGCCAAAACGGCGAATAGACCTTGTAGTATCCGCCCTGCCCGGTTTCAATCGTCCAGGGCTCAAACAGCAAATGCCCCGGATGGCTTTCCGCCTCCACCCCGGCGCGGCGCAGTTCCGCCTTGACCCGCGTGTCGCGCGCCTTCGCCGTTGCATCATAAAGCCGCGCCCAATGCACGGCCCCGGCACCGGTTTCCGCCACCACCGATTGCAACACCGCCACGGCCGGCCCACGCCGCAGGATCAGACGGCTGCCAACTGCATCCAGCCTGCGCGCAAATTCCGCCAGCCCAAGCCCCAACCGCCATTTCGCGGCAGCACCGATCTGCTCCGTCTCCGGGTCCAGAATGAACAGCGGGATCACCGGACGCCCGCTGGCCGCTGCGCGTGCCAACATCGGGTTGTCAGAAAGGCGAAGGTCGCGGCGAATCCAAAGGATCAAGGGGCTTGCGGGCATCGGGTCCAGTCATTCGGTCATTTCAAGGCGATACGCCCGCGCCCCTGGAGTGGATCACTTATCACTATCGCCTCGATACCCTTTCTGCACATCCGCCGAACCTTCTCTGCATCTTCTCTGTAAAAAATATCCTCGGGGGGGGAAGTTTTTGCCCCTTTGCAAAAACGGATTGGGGGGCAGACAGCCCCCCTTGCCCGGTCACAACACCGCGTCCAACGCCTTGATCAACCGCGCCACTTCGTCCTGCTCGGTGTAATGCACAAAGCTCAACCGCAGCGCGCCGCGTGCCGTATCAACGCCCATGGCTTCCAAGGCGCGCACGGCGTAAAAATCGCCGCCCCCCGCCATGATACCATGCGCGGCCAGATCGCGGGCGACCGGCCCCGCCTCCCGGTCCAGCGCCACCGCGACCGTTGGTGCCCGGCGGGTCGCATCGCGCGGCCCGATCAGGCGCAGGTCATTGCGCGCCGCCAGATGGTCGAGCAGGGGTTGCAGCAAGCGAACCTCATGCGCACGCATCAAACCATGTACCGCGTTGTTGCGTTCGAGCGGCGTGGCTTTATTGCCGGGGAAGTGGTGGGCATGCAGCGCGTCGATATAATCCGCCATTCCCGCACAAGCCGCGACTTGCGCATGGTCCGGCCCGGCCGGTGTGAATCGCTTGTAAAGGCTGCTTTCATTGAAGTAATGGCATTGCGCGGGCAGCGCCTCCCCCGCCGCGCGACGGATGACCATTATACCCTGATGCGGGCCATAGGTCTTGTAGGCTGAAAACAGATAGATATCCGCCCCAAGCGCGTCCATGTCCGGAAATCCGTGTGGCGCGTAGCTGACGCCATCGACGCAGGTGAACGCACCGGCTTCCCGCGCCATGGCGCAAATCTCGGCAACCGGGTTCACCTCGGCCACCACGTTGGAGCAATGCGGGAAACACAGCATCCGAACCTTGCCATCCGCCAGCAACCGCCGCAGCGCCTCCAGGTCCAGATGGCCGGTTTGCGGATCAATCTTCCACTCGCGAACCTCCACGCCGTCTTTGGCCAGACGCCGCCAGACGCCGCTATTGGCC
>NZ_JAKDLJ010000337.1 GCF_030452865.1 Pseudorhodobacter sp. | reverse complement strand
CGTTAGGGCTGGCCGATCCTTTCGGTCTATTCCGCCAGCCCTAACGCTGCAAGGTTTTCCGCGCCGCGCCGGACATGGCGCAGGTCATTTACCTCCAGGATCAGGCGCGGCATTTTGGGCAGCGCGTGAAGTGCCGTAAAAATTGCGCGCCAGTTCAGTGGGCCATCGCCGGGGTGCCAATGTCGGTCGGCAAAGCCATCGCTGTCTTGCAGATGTACATGATCCAGCCGTTTCCCCGCCGCCATCACATAGGCATCCACCGGCGGTGCAGCGGTGGTCACATGGGCATATTGCGCGTGCCCGGTATCAAGCGACACTTTCAACGCGGGGGAGTTCAGCGCATCCACCATGCGGCAGCGCGCGGCGGGGTCGATATCTTCGATGTTTTCCAGCACCAGCCCGACGCCCGTGTCCTCAGCCCGTTTCAGCACCGGCCCAAGCGTAAAGCGCACCCGCTCGATCTGGATCATCGCGTCATGGGCGCTGGCCATCTGGTTGCCGTGGTCCCATGAGGTGATGGGCGAATGGATCACCATCTGATCCGCCATCAACGCCTCGCATACCTCCAATGCCTTCAGCATCCGCTTCTGCACGATCACCGCCACATCGGGGTCAGCGGTATCAATGGAAAATCCGACATAGGGGCCATGGATACCAATGCGCCCTTCCAACCCGTCGATCAGCTTTTTCGCCCGTGCGATCGGGACGGAAAGGTCGCCGTTCAGCACATGCGGCAGACAGAAACTCTGCAATTCCAGATCGCGCGGTGCGGCGAGCATCCAGCCGCGGTGGAGTTCGAGCATATCCAGCGTCAGGGCCGCACCCAGGACCGGTTTTGCGGCTGAAGGTTTGGCAACGGCAAGTTTCATTTCGGCGTTCCCTTCATCCGGTTGTGATGGACCGCAGCCACAGCACAAGACGCCAGTCGCGCCATGGAACTGTCGGACCGGGAGTTGAGGATGACCGGAACCTTCGCCCCCATCACCAGTCCCGCCGCTTCGGCATGGCTGATATAGGCAAGCTGCTTGGCCAGCATGTTGCCGGCGTCGATCCCCGGCACCACCAGCACCTCGGCGCGACCTGCGACCTCTGACCTGATGCCCTTGATATGGGCTGCTGCCATCGACACCGCATTGTCCATTGCCAGAGGACCGTCAACAAAGCCACCGGTGATCTGCCCGCGTTCCGCCATTTTCGACAACAAAGCCGCGTCAATCGAAGATGGGATCGCCGGGTTCACGGTTTCCACCGCCGAGAGCACGCCGACGCGGGGCGAGATGATGCCGATGGAAATCGCCAGATCAATCGCATTCTGGACAATATCAACCTTGGTTTCCAGATCCGGCGCGATGTTGATTGCGGCGTCGGTCACCAACAAGGGATAGTCTACCCCCGGAACATCCATCACGAAAATATGCGTGAGCCTGCGACCGATGCGCAGGCCCTTTTCACGGTCCACCATCGGGCGCAGCATGTCCTCGGTATGGATATTGCCTTTCATCACCGCATCGGCGCGGGCTTCATGCACCAAGGCCACGGCACGCGCTGCCGCCTCCTGCGCAGTGGCGGTGTCGATGATCTCAATGCCGGTAAGGTCAGCCCCCAGTTCGGCGGCCGCGACCTCGATCCTGGCGGTATTACCGACAAGGATCGGCGTGATGATCGTGTGCCGCAGCGCCAGAAGCGCGCCGCCAAGCGCGGTTGCATTTTCCGGGCAGATGACAGCGGTGCGCAGGCTGGGAAGCGGTTCGGCCAGCTGCAAGAGCGCGTCGAAATGCCGGTGTCGCCGGACCGTCAAGCCGGGCAGGGTGGAGCTGTCAACGCGGTAATGCCTCGTCGGGGCTTGCACACGGACAGAGCCGGATAGGATCAGCTTGCGGTCGGTTTCTCGTTCCACCCGCGCCGAAAGGGTCACGGTGCCCTGATCAAGCCCGGTGACCGTGACAGTGGTGAGAAGTTCCTCGCCCGCAAAGGCGCGGGCATGGAAATCATAGTTTTGTGCAAGAGTTACGATGCCGGGGCCGGGAAGCTGGGTGCCAAGGATCGCCGCAACGAGAGAGGCGGCAAATGCCGAGGGCACCATCGCCTCTGCCTGTCCATCGCCATCGCCGTCCAGCCCCGGCAGGTGCAGCGGGTTGTGGTTGCCAGTGGCCGAGGCAAAGATGAAGAGGTCATCTGCCGTGCAAAGCCGGATCGCGCTTGCGCTGTCGCCGAGTTTCAAGGCGTCAAACAGCTTGTTCTCAAGGATCATCTCACGCTCCGGTTTTCAGGGGCTACTCTGGTCTTATGGCGTGCAAGGGGCAAGGCTGTCACGCGCTATCCAACCCGCGCATCGGATGCCCCGCGCAGGAATGCAAAGCCATTGGCGCCAAGCTGCAAGGCGTTGCCGGTCAGATCGGCGAGTTGCGTCGGGCCAACCGCCGTTGCTGCGCCGCCCAGCACAA
Organism: Pseudorhodobacter sp.; assembly: GCF_030452865.1. Taxonomy (GTDB): domain Bacteria; phylum Pseudomonadota; class Alphaproteobacteria; order Rhodobacterales; family Rhodobacteraceae; genus Pseudorhodobacter. Next base: position 1,573 of record NZ_JAKDLJ010000337.1, on the reverse strand, counting down.
GCGAAACCGGGGCGGTTGACAGGTTGAAAAGGCACAGCAGATCATCCCGCAGAAAGCCCAGAACCGGCTCTGGCAGGTTGAGAAACTGCGTTTTGCCGTGGCGCAGCGCGGGCGTGTCGCGCCGGAATGCCAGCGTTTCGCGATAGGCTTCCAGCACCGAACCGGCAGCTTGCGCTGCGATATTGCGCGCCCTTTGCGGCGGCTTGATCGGCAACCAAGGCGTGCCGGTGGTGAATCCGGCCTGAACGCTATCGTCCCAGACCATCGGCGTGCGGCATCCGTCGCGACCCTTGTAGTCGGGCCAGAATTTGAATCCGGGCGGATCGGTGAGTTCGGAATAAAGGATATCGGTTTCTGTCTGCCCCAACTCCTCGCCCTGATAGATGCAAAGGGAGCCTTGAAACCCCGCAAGCATTGCAATCACCTGTTTTGCGAGCGCGTCAGGTTCGCCATGATCCGCCCAACGGCTGACGTGGCGGATCACGTCATGGTTGGAAAAGCTCCAGCATGGGCATCCATCGGGGGCGGCGGCGTAAAACCCTTCGATCTTCTGGCGAAAATGCGCGGCGGTGAATTCGGGGCCGAGCATGTCGAACGAATAGGCCATATGCAGGCGGCTGTTGCCCGCTGTGTATTGCGCCGTGATCTCACCCGCGCGCCGGGATTCGCCCACCTCGCCCACCATGGCGCGGCCCGGATATCCATCTGTCAGCGCGCGCAGGCGTTCGAGAAAGGGCAGGTTTTCGGGCCGGTTCTTGGAATAGAGGTGATCCTGCATGTCATAAGGGTTGACCTTAGGCACCACCGCATTGCGCGGATCGGGGGGGTTGGATCGCAGCTTCTGATCGTGGAAATAAAAGTTCACGGTATCAAGGCGGAACCCGTCGACTCCGCGTTCCAACCAAAACCGCATGTTGGCAAGATGCCAATCCTGCACGTCGCGGTTGTGAAAATTGAAGTCGGGCTGCGAGGTCAGGAAATTGTGCAAATAGTATTGCCTCCGCCGCGCATCCCATTCCCAGGCGGAGCCGCCAAAGACCGACACCCAGTTGTTCGGTGGCGATCCGTCAGGGTTGGGGTCAACCCAGACATACCAATCGGCAAACGGGTTGTCGTGGCTCGACCGGCTCTCGATGAAATGAGGATGCTGGTCTGACGAATGGCTGATCACCTGATCGACAATGACTTTCAGCCCCAATCCATGCGCCCGCGCCAGTAGCGCATCAAAATCGGCCAAGGTGCCGAACAACGGGTCAATATCGGTGTAATCCGAAACATCATAGCCCATGTCCGCCATTGGCGAGGTGAAGACAGGCGACAGCCAGATCGCATCGACACCAAGGCTTGCGACATGCTCCAGCCGCGATGTGATCCCCGCCAGATCACCAATCCCGTTCCCGGTACTGTCCTGAAACGAGCGGGGATAGATTTGATAAGTTACTGAATTGCGCCACCAGTCGTGCATATCGCCCCCGTTCGCTCTGGAAGCGAAAAACGACACCAAAGCCGCGCGGAGTGCAAGGTGGATTTTGGACAGAGGGTGTTGCGTAGCGGCAGCCTGTGCCGGATGGCG
>NZ_JAKDLJ010000031.1 GCF_030452865.1 Pseudorhodobacter sp. | reverse complement strand
GTTTCGCCGCAATCACCGCCTGCATCGCCCGCGCCTTGTCCATCAACTCCATCGCCCGGTCGAGACTGGCGCGATACCCCGGTGCTTGCGGTTCCGCCTCCGGCTCCTCTCCCAACATCCGGGAGATATCGCCAAACTCCGGTCGGGGACCGGCGTTGACCCGCGCGCCCTCGCGGTAGATGGCCAGCGAGTCCGCCCCTTCGACCACGCCTGCCAAGCGCGCGTGCATGAAGGCGCGCAGCACGTCGTTCATCCTTGGGCCATGCCCCTTGCCCATGGCGCGAAAGAATTTCAGCACATCGGCCTCCACCTCGAACGTCACCTTCTGTTTGGTCTGGCGCGGGGTGGTCTGCGCGATCTCCGCCCAGTCAGAGGGGATGCGGCCCCGCCGGTGGATGGCATTGTGGAAATCCCATTCAAGGCGGCTCATCACATCCATCAGATAGGTGTAATGGCTGCGCTGGCGCGGTGTCATGCGGGTCAGGTCTGTCATCATTTCCTCCGGCTTCATCGGCGCAGACTCGGGCAGAAATGTTAAGTTTGGATTGGGCGGGCGTTCTGGTGGCTTTCCGGGGTGTTTCTGTAGGGTTTCTGGGGTCTTAACCCCGCGTTAACCAAGGAGTGGCAAAACAGTGGGATGAAAGCCCTGATCCTGATCCTTGCACTGACCGCTTGCGGCGCGCAACCGACGCCGCAGATGTGGGGGGGCGTGCGCACCGATGTCACGCGCGCCGGGAGAAATTACACAATTTTTCAGAAGGATAGGCAGGTGGAGGTGATCCGCCTCGGTTGGGCTTCTCGTGGCGAGCATCAGGCCATTCGCGCCGATATGATCGCGCTGGTGCAGGAGGTGACAGGCTGCCGTTTGGTCGAAAGTACCCTGCAAGGCGACAGCGGCGAGATGCGGGGCCGAGTTTCCTGTCCGCGCAAATAGGCCACATGCATCCCCCTGCCAGCCGTGCTATGCTGCGCCGCAGAAACGGGGGAATCATATGGCCCATATCATCACCATCGCGCAGCAAAAGGGCGGGGCGGGCAAGACCACGCTCGCGGTCAATCTCGCCATTGCCTTTGCGCGGCAGAATATGCGGGTCGCGATTCTTGATACCGATCCCCAAGGCTCGCTCGGGCGTTGGTTCATGACCCGGCGGGATGCGCTTGGCGATCCGGGGCTGGAGTTTGCGACCGCTTCGGCATGGGGCGTTGGCTATGAATGTGAAAAGCTGGGCAAAACCAATGACATCGTGATCATTGACACACCACCGAAGGTGGATAGCGATCTGAAACCGGCGCTGCGCGAGGCGGATCTGGTTCTGGTGCCGGTCAGTTCGTCGCTGGTCGACCTTTGGGCGACGGATGGCGTTCTCGATCTGGCGGAGCGGGTGGGAAAGCGCTGTGTGATCGTGCTGAACCGCGTGAAATCCGGCACGCGGCTTGCGGATGAGGTCGCCGCCGCTGCCGCCGGCGTTTCTGCCGATGTTGCCAAGGCGAGCCTTGGTCAACGTGTTGTTTATGCTGAAACTCTGGGCCAGGGTCGTGCCGTGCCAGAAGCCGGAAAGTCCGCAGCCTCGGCGGAAGTGCTGGACCTTGTGGCCGAAGTTATCGCGCTGCTGCAGGAAAAGGAATAAGACCGCTCGGAAGCGGCCTTTTCGGTCACAGCAGTTGCATCAACGCCGACGATCCCGCCGCGCCGACATCGGCTGGAATGCGACGCCGACATGCGCTTCGCAGTATGGTTTGCCAGCAGTGGAGGGCAGGCCACAGAACCAGAACTCTTCGGTCGCGGGGTCGCCGATCGGCCATTTGCAGGTGCGCTCCGTCAGCTCCATCAGGCTGATTTTCTTGGCATGTTTCTCCACTTCGCGCACCGAGGCGAGGGCCTCCGGGCTGATCTCATTCGCGGATGGCTGCGGTGGCAGCGGCTGACCTGCGGGCACAATGGATTTGCGGAGCGGCAAGGGTGTGACGTTGTTGACGACCTGTGCGACCGTCGGATTGATCGGCGCAGAGGGGCGCGGAGGGGGCGCGGGTTTCGGTTCCGGCGCGGCAGCCTCCACCGGACGCGGTGCGGTCGCTTCCGCAGGTGCGGGCGCGGTTTTTGCCTCCGGCTCATCCTTGTCGGCACCGGCAGTGGCACGGTTGGACAGACCCAACCGATGGACCTTGCCAATCACCGCATTGCGCGTGACCCCGCCCAATTCCTTGGCGATCTGGCTGGCGCTTTGGCCATCGGCCCACATTTTCTTCAGCGTTTCAACACGCTCTTCTGTCCAGGACATGCCTATCTCCGGTGTTGGGGGCGGACACCATCGGAGCCACCCACGCCAATTTAGCTGTGACGGCCACAGTTACAATCCTAAAGCCCCGGATACAAGGCCCGCCTCATGGCAACTGACGGCAAAGCGCACCACTCCTGCGGAAATCCTGCTTTACAAACGCCCGGCTTGGCCCTACCAAAAAGTCCATGATCAGCAAGGCCATCCCCCATCTGCTGCCCCGACGCCGACGCTGAACCAAGCGTTTCCGGCTGATCCGCCTTGCCATTCCCGCGCCCTTCCTTCGACATTCGCGTTGACTCGGCCTCCGTGCTTTGGCACGGCTAGGCTTCCCGTAAAAGGCCCACAAAGGATAGTGAAATGATCCCATCCGTGCTCCCTACCTACAATCGCGCGCCTCTGGCCTTTGAACGGGGTGAGGGGTCGTGGCTGACGACGACCGACGGCAGCCGATACCTCGATCTGGGGGCAGGCATTGCGGTGAATGCACTGGGGCACGCGCATCCGGACCTTGTTGCCGTCCTGACTGAACAGGCGGGCAAGCTCTGGCATGTGTCAAACCTTTACCAGATCCCGGAGCAGCAGAAACTCGCGGATCTGCTGGTCGAAAACACCTTCGCCGATACGGTTTTCGTGACCAATTCGGGAACCGAGGCGGCGGAACTCGCCATCAAGATGGCGCGGAAATACTGGTACGACAAAGGCCAGCCAGACCGGATAGAAATCCTGACGTTCGACGGCGCGTTCCATGGCCGCTCTACCGGAGCCATTGCGGCGGCGGGGTCCGAGAAAATGGTCAAAGGTTATGGTCCCTTGATGCCGGGTTTCAAAACCCTTCCCTTCGGCGACCATGAAGCGCTGCGCGCGGCAGTGACCGAAAAAACCGCCGCCGTCATGGTGGAGCCGATCCAGGGCGAAGGCGGTATCCGCGCATTGCCCGATGCCTGTCTGAAAGGCATGAGGGATCTGTGCGATCAAACCGGCGCGCTGCTGATACTGGATGAGGTGCAATGCGGTGTCGGGCGCTCGGGCAAACTCTTTGCGCATGAATGGGCGGGCATCACTCCCGACATAATGATGGTTGCCAAAGGCATTGGCGGCGGCTTTCCTCTGGGCGCCGTTCTGGCCACGGAAAACGCCGCTTCCGGTATGATTGCGGGCAGCCATGGCTCCACTTATGGCGGCAACCCCCTGGGCTGCGCGGTCGGCGCAAAAGTCCTGGAAATCATCGCGGACCCCGCCTTCATGGCAGAGGTCAACCGCAAAGCCGCATTGTTTCGCCAAGGCCTTGAAAGCCTCGTTGCCAGCCACCCCGATATCTATGAAGCGGTGCGCGGCGAAGGCTTGATGCTCGGCCTCAAATGCGCAGCGGTAAACAGCGATGTGGTCAAGGCGAATTACGCGCAGAATCTGCTGACTGTGCCTGCCGCCGACAATGTGATCCGCCTGCTCCCCGCGCTCAATATTCCGGATGCAGATATTGCCGAAGCCCTGAGCCGACTGGACAAGGCCGCAACCTCGCTCGCAGCGACCTGATCTCTTGCCAATCTTCTCTGCGAAAATATCCCGGGGGGTCCGGGGGGCTGGCCCCCCGGCGCGATCCCAGAAAGCACCACGATGACTGATTTTCTTGACATTCACACCACTTCCGCCGCCGACCTGCGCGCGATGATCGACTCCGCCCGCGCGATGAAAACCGCTCGCAAGGGCCGCCCCAAAGGCACCGCGGATGATGACCTGCCACTGGCGGGCCATATGGTCGCGTTGATCTTCGAGAAGCCCTCAACCCGTACCCGCGTGTCCTTCGATGTCGGCGTGCGCCAAATGGGCGGGCAGACCATGGTTCTGTCGGGCAAGGAAATGCAACTGGGCCATGGAGAGACCATCGCCGATACCGCGCGCGTGCTCAGCCGCTATGTCGATCTCATCATGATCCGCACGTTTGAGGAACAAACCCTGCTGGAAATGGCCGAACATGCCACCGTTCCGGTGATCAACGGCCTGACCAACCGCACCCATCCCTGTCAGATCATGGCCGATGTAATGACTTATGAGGAACATCGCGGCGCCATCAAAGGCAAGAAAGTCGTCTGGTGCGGCGATGGCAACAATGTCGCTGCCAGCTTTCTGCATGCCGCCGGTCAGTTCGGCTTTGACTTCACCTTCACCGGCCCGCAAACCCTTGATCCGGAGGCTGAGTGGATCGGTTTCGCCCGCGAAAACGGCGTGCGCGTGACGGTGGAGCGTGACCCGGCAAAAGCGGTGCTGGATGCTGATCTTGTGGTCACCGACACCTGGGTTTCGATGCACGACCCCGAATCCGCCAAGGAGCGGCGCCATAACCAGCTTCGCGGCTATCAGGTGAATGAGGCGTTGATGGCCCATGCCAAGCCGGATGCACTGTTCATGCATTGCCTGCCCGCGCACCGCAATGACGAGGTAACCAGCGCCGTGATGGACGGCCCGCATTCGGTGGTGTTCGATGAGGCCGAAAACCGTCTGCATGCCCAAAAGGCCATCATGCGCTGGTGCCTCGGCGTCTGATTTTGTCGCTCCTGCGCTGGTTCGACAGGCTGGTTCGACCGTCGGAGGTGCGCGCATGAAGCGCCTCGCTCACGTCCCGCGCGGCTTGGCGCGCAAGGTCGGGTCCGCGTCGCGCGGGTCTTCCGGCCAGGGATGGCGCGGGTAGCGCCCGCGCATGTCCTTGCGCACATCGGCGTAGGAATTGGTCCAGAACCCCGGCAGGTCCATCGTGACCTGCACCGGTTTGCCGCCGGGTGACAGCAGCGTGATGCGCAGCGGCAGCGCGTTCGGGCCGACGGTCGGATGCCGCGTGACGCCGAACATTTCCTGCAAGCGGAGCTCTATCCCCGGTGCCTCGCCATCGTAATCAATCGGGATGCGGCGGCCCAACGGCGTTTCAAAATGCGATGGCGTCAATCGGTCGAGAAGCTGGAGCGCGTCCCAGCCCAGATGTGCGCGCAAAGGCTCCGTCAGGTCAAGTTTGCGCAACTGTGCCTCGGTTTTCAGCCCGGTCAGATAGGGGAGCAACCAATCCGGGCTTGCCAGAAGCGCCTGATCCGACAGGTCCGGCAAGGTGCTGCCCTCTCCCCGGCACAGGTCAACGCGCGCCCGCAGACGCGCCGCCGCAGGGGTCCATGGCAACCCGAGAAGGCGCAAACCGTCAAACCCGGCGCGCGCCATTGCTTCCGCCGGGGCATCGGGCCAAAGCCGGTCATCCAGCACCAGCGCACCCAAGCACTCCTGCTGTCGCGCGATGATCCTGCCATCACGGCGCGACCATTCGCAAAGATCACCCCAAGCGATCTCATCCGCGAAAAGTGCGCGCAATTCGGCTTCGGTCAGGGCGGCGGCCTGCCTGATCCGCGCCTCGCGGATGTCTCCGTCAAGATCGGTGGCAACGATCAGGCGGTGACCGGCAAGCGGTGTGCCTGCGTCCATCAAGGCTCCCTTGCCGCCCGACAGGATAAAGCGCGGCGCGTCGCCTTTGCGGCGCAAACCGATGCGGTCGGGATAGGCAAGGGCGGCGAGTTGGCCGGGGGTGAGGGGGCTGTTTTTGTCGCTGCGCTTCAGCCGCTTGGCTTCGGTTTTGATGCGTTCAATCACTCCGCGATCTACGCTGAACGGATGGTTTTCCTCAAATCCGCGCGGGTTGGCGATCGCAGCCAATCGCAACGCCAGATCGGGCGGTGCCGCGCGCAGCGGGTCACGTTCGGCCAAAAGGGCCGCAAGTGTTGCCGCATCGGGGCCCGCGCCAGCGGTTTGCACCATATGACCAAGCCGCGGGTGCAGTGGCAAGGCGGCCAGCGCGCGGCCATGGTCGGTGATGCGACCCTGTTTCAACGCGCCGAGCGAGGTGAGCAGGGCCTGCGCTTCGGCCATCATACCCGGATTGGGGGGCGTCAGAAACGCCAAGCCTTCGGCGCTGCCCCAAAGGGCGAGTTCCAGCGCCAGGGGAGTGAGATCAGTGGCTTCGATCTCGGCGGGCGGGAAGGGTGCCAGACCGCCTTCTTCGCCTTTGGTCCAGAGCCGGTAGCAGGTGCCGGGCGCAACACGGCCCGCCCGACCCCGGCGCTGTTCGGCCTCGGCTTTTGTCACCCGTTCGGTGACAAGACGGGACATGCCGGAATTGGGATCAAACCGCGCGCGGCGTGCCCGGCCGGCATCGACGACCACCCGAACATCCGGCAGCGTCAGCGAGGTTTCGGCGATGGCGGTTGCCAGCACGATCTTGCGTCCCGTTTCTTGCGGCGCAAGGGCGGCGCGCTGGTCGGCGAAGGGCATATTGCCGAACAGGGGGCGGACGATGCAGCCATCGGGTAAACGCCCCTTCAGTGCCGCTTCGGTGCGGCGGATTTCGCCTTCGCCGGGCAGAAACGCCAGCAACCCGCCTTCGGGGCAGTCCTCCAGCGCCCGAAGGATCAACGCAGCAGCCTCGGTTTCCAGCCGCGCGCGCGGCGGCAGGGGGCGCGACAGCCAACGGGTTTCCACCGGAAAGGCGCGGCCATCGGAGGTAATCAGTGGCGCGTCCCCCATCAAGGCCGCAACCGGCGCGGCGTCGAGCGTGGCCGACATCACCAGCAGCAGCAAATCCTCACGCAGCGCCCCGCGGATTTCCAGCGCCAGTGCCAGGCCCAGATCGGCATTCAGGCTGCGCTCGTGGAATTCGTCAAAGATCAGCGCGCCGATGCCGTCCAGCCCTGGATCTGACTGAATCATTCGGGTCAGGATGCCTTCGGTTACCACCTCGATCCGGGTCGCGCGGCTGACCTTCGCCTCCCCCCGCACCCGGTAGCCGACAGTTTGGCCGACGGTTTCACCAAGCGTTTCGGCCATCCGTTCCGCCGATGAACGCGCGGCAAGGCGGCGAGGTTCCAGCATCAGGATGCGACCCTTGCACAGCCCTGCGTCCAACATCGCCAAAGGAACGCGGGTGGTTTTGCCCGCGCCGGGTGGGGCTTGCAACACCGCCTGACCATGGGCGCGCAAAGCGTCCAGCAGGCGGGGCAATGCCTCGTCAATAGGGAGGGGATCGGTTGGTTTCACCGCACCGTTATCGGCGTTTCAGCGCCGCGTTGCCATAGATGGATTGCATCACCACTTCCGTTACCTGCATCCGGCCATCGCCCAGCGGGACATACCGTACCGTAAAGGGAAACTTCGTGCGCTCGGCCATTTCCTCCGGTTTGAACCCGTCGACCCGGCGATACTGGCCTGAACAAATCACACCATCGCCCTTTTTCTTTGGGTTCGACACGGCGATGGTGCTGACATAGCGCCCGTCATACATTTTCAGGCTGACCTTGCATTCCTGCCCGGCATCGACATCGCGCAAGATCGCGTAGAGTGCTGTCAACGTGTCCACCGTACCACCTTGGCTCGCCGGGTTCACATCCTTGTCACGCCCCTCACGCGGCGGGGTGTACTGCACCGCACTGGGCACGCCGCGGGAATAGCTCATCTTGCTTTGCGACTTGCGTTTGCCGTTGTCCGACGTTTCGGTATAGCTGGCGGGCGTGTATTTGCTGCCCGAGACCGCGCCGCGCGCCTCCGCGGTATAGCTGATCTTGCGAAACAGCGCCGCCAGCCCCGCACTTTTCACAACGCCCGAAACCGCATAGCGGTTGCCATCCTGCACCCCGGAAAAGGAGAGCGTGGCCGCGCTTATCCCCTTGATGACGAAATCAAAGCTGGCCTGTTCTTCTACCCGTTGGGCAGATGCGGGCGCGGGCAAGGCGGTGGCAAGTGCCAAGGCCAAAGCGGTGGAGACCAAAGCGTTGGTATGGTTTGTGCAGGTCATCATCCTGGGGTCATCCTTTCGGGTCATGGCCGGGCATTTCGGCAAAAATTGCCTTTCCCTCTGGCATATAGGGTCGAAGCCGGGCAAAAAACCCCTAACCTTGCGGGGAAAGATGACAAATCAGTCACCTTCCCCGATTAAAGCAGGTTCTTGCCGGAGCAGCACCAATGGATGTTTCAGATATTGCACAAAAAGTAGCGGCAGGTGATCGGCGGGCTTTGGCGCGGGCAATCACTCTGGTTGAATCGCAGCGGGGCGATCATCGGGCGCAGGCGCTGGAACTGGCAGAGCGGTTGCGCGGTTTGGGCCGGCAGGCTTTGCGCATTGGGCTGTCGGGAACGCCGGGGGTGGGGAAATCGACCTTTATCGAGAGTTTCGGCTTGATGCTGGTCGTCCAAGGTTTGCGCGTGGCGGTGTTGGCGGTGGACCCAAGCTCGGCGCGGACCGGTGGGTCGATCCTTGGTGACAAGACCCGGATGGAGCGGTTGAGCCGGGAGCCTTTGGCCTTCATCCGCCCTTCACCCAGCCAGACCCATCTCGGTGGCGTCGCGCGCCGCACACGTGAGGCGGTGGCATTGTGCGAGGCCGCAGGCTTTGACGTGGTGCTGATTGAAACCGTGGGGGTGGGACAATCCGAAACCGTGGTGGCGGAGCTGTCGGACCTGTTCATCCTGCTGCTCGCACCAGCGGGTGGGGATGAGTTGCAAGGGGTCAAACGCGGCATCATGGAAATGGCGGATATCATTCTGGTCAACAAGGCCGATGGTGATTTCAAAGCGGCGGCGATGCGCACCCGTGCCGATTACGCCGGTGCCGTGCGCCTGTTGCGTCGCCGCCCGCAAGACCCGGACGGTTTCCCCAAGGCGCTGACGGTTTCGGCGGCGGAGGGGCTGGGTCTGGCGAAAGCATGGGCCGAAATGCAAACGCTGGTCGAATGGCGGCGCGCGCATGGTCATTGGGACAGCCGCCGCGCCAGTCAGGCCCGCCATTGGTTTGAGGAGGAGGTGCGGCAAGGTTTGCTTGTCGCCCTGACCGCAGACCCGGCGACCCGTGCCGCGATGCGTCAGGCGGGGGATGCCGTGGCGCAGGGCCAGACCACCCCGGACCGCGCTGCCGCCGATCTTCTCGCCCGGATTGCGAAACGCTGAAGCGTTGCGCGCGGCGGGTTGGCAGCGTTCGCCGGGATCAAACCGCCTTAACCCCTGTTCACTAATCCTGCCCGCAGTCTTGGCGGACGGTTGATGCCCGCCTTGCCACAAGCGCAAAAACGTGAGGGTTTGAACGATGAACAAGGTGATTACCGACGGGTTGGTGCTGATGCCGCCCCCGTTTTCCGCAGGGCTCAATCTGTGGTCGCGTGAAGATGGCACGCCCGGTTCGGGCAGTTACGCAAGCCAGCCCAATGCGGCCTTCGTTCCTGCCGATCAGGATTTCGGCGGTTGTCTGGAATTGCAAAAGACCGCCACCACGCAAAAATTGCGCGCCTATGCGGAAACGCCGATGCTGCCGGGAATGTATCTACGCGTCACGGCGCGGGTGAAGGCGGTCTCTGGCAATCTGCCATCGGTGCGGATTGCCGGTTGGGCCGGTGCGTCGAACAATTCCAACGTAGCGGGCGTGCCGCAGACCGGGCCGGCCGTTGCGCTGACCACTTATGGTACGGTTGTCACGGTGTCGGCGATCATCGCGGTCAGCAACCGCTCCGGCGTTGACATGCCATGGGGGACGGTGCCGGTTTACGGCCATTTCGGGCTTGACCTGACCGGATCGAACGGCGGTGTTGTTCGCATTGATGATCTCGTTATCGAAGACATCACCGAAGCCTTCCTGCGCGATCTGCTGCCGTGGGTCGATGTGCGTGATTTCGGGGCCAAGGGTGACGGGGTGACGAATGACGCCCCGGCCTTTGTGGCGGCGGATGCCTATGCTTTGGCAAACGATGTCTCTGTTCTGGTGTCGAAGGGCACCTATCTGCTGAACGGTCATGTCACTTTCAGTTCCCGTGTCGATTTTGAGGGCAAGGTGGTGATGCCTGCACAATATCGGCTCGCCTGTACCCGGAATTATGATCTGACCACCTATGAAGCCGCCTTCGACGATGAGGAGGAAGGCTTTCGTCGTGGCCTTCAGGTCTTGTTCTATTTCACCGATCACGTCGTCTTTGATCTGAGCGGGCGTCGCGTGCTGCTGAAATCCCCGGTCGATGTTGCCGCGGTCAGCGGGCTGGATACATTGGTGCAGCGTCGCGTGCTGTGCAACGGCATGATCGAGGCAGGAGATTCCATCAACTGGGCCTCCACCACCTCCACCTCGGTCGCGACCTACACGCCCGGCGGCAATGCGCTGCTGCTGACCAATGTGGCGAATGTCGCCAATATTCCGGTGGGCGCGCGGGTTTCGGGAACCGGCGTCGGGCGGGAGATTTACGTTTGGTCAAAGAATGTCGGTGCCGGCACGATAACGCTCAGCCGTCCACTTTGGGGCGCTGCGGGAACGCGCACCTTCACCTTCACCCGCTACAAATACCTGCTGGATTTCAGCGGTTTCGCGAAACTCGGCCGGTTCGAGATCACCGATATGGAGTTTCAGTGCAACGGGCGGTCAAGTGCGGTGATGTTGCCGCCGGCCGGGACCGGTTTCCGCTTTGCCGATTGCATGTTCAACAAGCCGAAGGATCGCGGCATCACCTCGATCGGGGAGGGCTGTCAGGGCATGTTCGTCGATCAGTCGCAATTCCTGTCGAATGAACAGCCGATGCGCGTGCAGGACCGCACGACCATCGCGCTGAACGTCAACGCCAATGACGCCAAGATCCGCGACAACCGCATCATCCGTTTTGCCCATTTCGCGATCATGGGCGGGTCGGGCAACATGTTCATCGGGAACCATTTTTTCCAGGGCGATGATGAAAGTGCCGGGGTGCGGCGGGCTGGTGTCGTCTTTACTTCGACCAATGTGAAATCGCTGTTCACTGGCAATTATATCGACAATTGCTTCATCGAATGGGGCAATGAACATGACCCGGAGCCGGAGTATAATTCGGAATATTCCTTTGGCGGGCTGACACTGACCGGCAATATCTTCACCTGCAACGATACCTCGGCGGCGCACAGCTTTTTCGTGATGACCCCGTATGGCCCCGGCCATTTCATCAACGGATTCACGATGAATGACAACGTGTTCCGCACCGTGAACACCAATATCGACCGGGTGGACAAGGTGGATACCACCCATGCAACGCTGGATTTCAGCCGTTTCCGCAATGTGGTGATCGAATCCAACGCCTTCAACGGCGTCAACCAGATCACGCAAAGCCCGGTCACGATCCAGCATGATCAGAACACGGCGGCGGATACCTGGGTGGTTGATACCGGGGGCTTTCTGCCCTTCGGCGCACGGGCGCGGAACCTGTCGGCGCTGACGATGGAAAACGCGATCCGCACGGCGGCGAATGTAATCGACTACTCTATGCCCTATGGGGAGACCGAAAAAGGGCCGGGCGGGCGACAGATCAACCTGCGCTGGCCGCGCGCCTTGAAGGGGCGGGTGCAGGCGACCATCCGCTGCGACAACCCGAACTGAACCGCAATTCCTGAAATGCCAAAGGCGGGCTTCGGCTCGCCTTTGGTTTGCCGTTGCGCGGCATCGCGTCTGCTTGACAGGCTCCGTCGGTCAAGGCTTTGGTTGAGAAGAACAACCATCAGGCAGATCATGGCACAGCACAACCCGGCGGCGCGCGCCCCGGAATTCCTTCCGAAACTCATCACGGTCTTGCGCGAAGGCTACGGTCTGGCCGATTTGCGCGCCGACGCGCTGGCGGGGATGACCGTCGCAATCGTCGCCTTGCCGCTGTCGATGGCGATTGCGATTGCCAGCGGTGTCGGGCCGGAGCGTGGACTTTACACCGCGATCATCGGCGGGATGCTCGTCTCCATGCTTGGCGGGTCGCGGTTTCAGATCGGTGGGCCTGCGGGGGCATTCATCGTGCTGGTTTCGGCCTGCGTTACCACCACGGGGGTTGACGGGCTGATCCTCGCAACCTTGCTGTCGGGGGCGATGCTGATCGCGGCGGGCCTGCTGCGGATCGGCAGCTACATCCGCTTCATCCCCTATCCGGTCACGGTGGGCTTCACCGCTGGAATTGCAGTTGTCATCCTCTCCAGCCAGTTGCGCGATTTCATGGGGTTGCATCTGGAGGCGTCCGAACCCGGCGAGTTGCTGGAAAAACTCCCCGCACTTTGGGCCGCACGCGCCAGCTTTTCGGTTGCTGCCTTCGGCGTGGCGCTGGCAACCTTGGCCTTTATCGTGGCGTTGAAACGCCTGCGCCCGCATTGGCCGGGCATGTTGTTGGCCGTCGTGATTGCTTCTGCGCTGGTGGCCCTCCTCCATCTTCCAGTTGAAACCATCGGCAGCCGTTTTGGCGCGCTTCCACGCAGCCTGCCGATGCCCGGCCTTCCCGCGATGACACCCGATGCGCTGCGGCAGGCTTTGCCCTGGGCGGCGAGCTTTGCCTTGCTGGGTGCGATTGAATCGCTGCTCTCGGCACTGGTTGCCGATGGAATGACCGGGCGGCAGCACCGGTCCAACGCCGAACTTGTGGCGCAGGGCGTGGCGAATATTGGCGCTTCGCTGTTCGGCGGCTTTTGCGTGACCGGCACGATTGCCCGCACTGCAACCAATGTGCGCGCAGGCTCTCGCGGGCCGGTGTCGGGTATCCTGCACGCGCTGTTCGTTCTGGGTTTCATGCTGCTGGCCGCACCTTTGGCCGCCTATATTCCGCTGGCCGCACTGGCGGCGGTACTGGTCATGGTGGCCTGGAACATGGCGGAGAAGGAGGAGCTTTGGCTGCTGGTCCGCTCCGGTCGCGCCGATGCGATGGTGGTGCTTGTCACTGTCGCACTGGTGATTTTCCGCGATCTGATCACCGGGATCGTGGTGGGCGTTGCCTTGGGTGGTGCCGTGTTCATCAGGCGTATGTCGGACGCGGCCACAATCGCCCCTTATGAACCCAAAGGCCGCTATGATCCGGCAGAGGCGGGCAGTTCCGGTCTGGTCGTCTGTCACCTGCGCGGCCCGTATTTCTTTGGTGCTGCGGCGCGGCTTGGCTCCGTTCTGGAACAGATTGCCGATACACCCAAAGGCTTTGCGGTCGATTTCACCGATGTCCCGTTCATCGACAGTTCCGGCGCGCGGGCGCTGGGCCTGCTTGCGCGCAAAACCGCGCGGCGTGGCGGACAACTTTTTTTCACCGCCGTAAAACCGGAGGTGCAGCAGGCATTGCAGCACCACGGATTGCAGCCGCCGCTTGTCACCTACCTGCCGGATATCGTGGCGGTTGAGCGGATTTTGGCGGCGAACAATCATGCCGAATCACCCGAATCGGAATGATCTGCGAACCGTTCAAGCATTCGGCAGTTGACCCGGCGTTCCTTTTGCGGGAACGTCACGTCATGGCGTCGGTATTGGTCTTGCCACGGCTGACCGGTTCGGGAGTTCACTGCTTTGTGAACGGCTATCAGTTTGAAAAACAATGCCAAAAAAATGCCACAATTTGCCGAATTTACAAAAATATCGGATAAACCGTAAAGTAATTTACAAAATAATCATTTGTTCAAAAAGAGTTACACGATAATTGACCGTTCGTGTATAGTGCCGTCACGCGGTCAAGGGGGCGGCTGCAGTGTTGCGGCACCACACCTCCATCAACAGCATCGGCCCGCAACGAGGAGGAAGTCATGTCGCAACCAGTTCAGGCCGGTCCGGTCTATGCCCCGTCGAAAGATTTTGTCGCCAAGGCGCATGTTGACGCGGCGGGCTATGCAAAGATGTATCAGGCATCGGTTGCCGATCCGGTGGCGTTTTGGGGTGAACAGGGCAAGCGCCTTGACTGGATCAAGCCCTATACCAAGGTGAAGTACAGCAATTTCAAGCTGGGCGAAGTGGCGATCAGGTGGTTCGAGGATGGCACGCTGAACGTCTCGGCCAATTGCATTGACCGGCATTTGCCCAAACGCGCCAATCAGACCGCGATCATATGGGAGCCGGACCACCCCGACACCCCGGCGCTGCACATTACCTATGCCCAGCTTCTGGAAAACACCTGCCGCATGGCAAATGTGCTGAAGGCGCAAGGGGTGACCAAAGGCGACCGTGTGGTGATCTATCTGCCGATGATCCCCGAGGCGGCCTATGCCATGCTTGCCTGTGCGCGGATCGGTGCGATCCATTCCATCGTTTTCGCAGGCTTTTCGCCCGATGCGCTTGGCAACCGGATCAATGATTCCGAGGCGAAATGCGTCATTACTGCCGACTTTGCGCCGCGTGGTGGTCGCAAGACCGCGTTGAAGGCCAATACCGATGCGGCGCTGTTGCATTGCGATGATCGGGTGAAATGCCTTGTGGTCAAGCATACCGGCGACCAGACCACCTGGGTCGCGGGCCGCGATGTCGACGTGAAGGCCGAAATGGCCAAGGCGGCAACCACCTGCGCGCCGGAGGAGGTGAACGCAGAAGACCCGCTGTTCATCCTTTACACCTCCGGCTCTACCGGCAAGCCGAAAGGCGTTGTCCACAGTTCCGGCGGCTATCTGCTTTACGCCGCGATGACGCATGAGATGGTGTTCGACTACCATGATGGCGACGTGTTCTGGTGTACCGCAGATGTCGGTTGGGTCACCGGCCACAGCTATATCATCTATGGTCCGCT
The DNA here is from genome assembly GCF_030452865.1 of Pseudorhodobacter sp. Taxonomy (GTDB): domain Bacteria; phylum Pseudomonadota; class Alphaproteobacteria; order Rhodobacterales; family Rhodobacteraceae; genus Pseudorhodobacter. Next base: position 2,061 of record NZ_JAKDLJ010000031.1, on the reverse strand, counting down.
GGCGAATGGCGCGACGACGATCATGTTCGAAGGTGTGCCGACCTTCCCCGACGCGGGCCGTTTCTGGGAGGTTTGCGCCAAGCACAAGGTCAACCAGTTCTACACCGCCCCCACCGCCATTCGCGCGCTGATGGGGCAGGGGCCGGAATGGGTGGACAAGTACGATCTGTCCAGCCTCAAGGTGCTGGGATCGGTGGGGGAGCCGATCAACCCCGAGGCGTGGAATTGGTACAACACCCATGTCGGCAAGGGCAAATGCCCCATCGTCGATACCTGGTGGCAGACCGAAACCGGCGGCCATATGATCACGCCTTTGCCCGGTGCCATTGCCGCAAAGCCGGGTTCGGCGACCAAGCCGTTCTTCGGTGTCAATCCGGTCATTCTCGACCCGGCCAACGCGCAGTTGCAATCTGAAACCGTCGCCGAAGGGGTGCTGTGCATCACCGATAGCTGGCCGGGGCAGATGCGCACGCTTTGGGGGGATCAGGCCCGGTTTGAGGAGGCGTATTTCAGCCAGTACCCTGGCTACTACTTCTCGGGCGATGGGTGTCGGCGCGATGCTGACGGCGATTACTGGATCACCGGGCGCGTCGATGATGTGATCAACGTCTCCGGTCACCGCATGGGCACTGCCGAAGTGGAAAGCGCGCTGGTTGCACATGCGCAGGTGGCCGAAGCCGCCGTTGTCGGCTACCCGCATGCGATCAAGGGTCAGGGCATTTACGCCTATGTCACCTTGATGAATGATGTAACGCCCTCGGATGATCTGAAAAAGGAACTGGTGAAATGGGTGCGGCAGGAAATCGGCCCCATTGCCTCACCCGATCTGATCCAATGGTCCCCCGGTCTGCCAAAAACCCGTTCCGGCAAGATCATGCGCCGCATCCTGCGCAAGATCGCCGAGAATGACTTTGGCGCGCTGGGTGATATTTCGACGCTGGCCGACCCGTCGGTTGTCGAAGAGCTGATCGCCAACCGCATGAACCGGGGTAAGGCATGACAGCCAAAAACACCCCGACCGTATTGATCCTGCTTGGCCCGCCGGGGGCCGGCAAAGGCACACAGGCCCGCTTGCTGGAAGAAGAATTCGGCCTTGTGCAGCTTTCCACCGGCGATCTGCTGCGCTCTGCGGTGGCTGCCGGAACTGAGGCTGGCAAGCAGGCGAAAGCGGTAATGGAGGCGGGCGCGCTGGTGTCTGACGACATCGTTCTGGCGGTGCTGCATGACCGCATGGAAGACCCCGATACCGCCAAAGGTGTCATTCTTGATGGCTTTCCCCGCACTGCGGGTCAAGCCGAGGCGCTGGACCAACTGCTCAGCCGCAGCAACCAGCGTGTGAATTCGGTCATCTCGATGGAAGTCGAAGATGGTCCGATGATCGCCCGCGTTGCCGGGCGTTATACCTGCGCCACTTGTGGCGAAGGCTATCACGACCAGTTCAAACAACCTGCAAAAGCAGGGGTTTGCGACAAATGCGGCGGGACGGAATTCAAGCGTCGCGCCGACGATAATGCCAAAACGGCGGGGGCGCGGTTGACCGCGTATCACGCCCAGACGGCACCACTGATCGCCTATTACGAGGGTCGGGGGGTTCTGGAACGGATTGACGCGATGGCTGACATCGCAACCGTTTCGCGCGCCATGTCCGACGCCGTGAAACGGGTGATGGCAACGTGAGGGACTGCCACGTCCCGTTCCGGGGGTGGCAGAGGGACTTAAACAGGGAGTTTATACAATGGCGGACAAATCATCGTCCAACGCCTATTGGGCAGCGAACATCCGGATCATCAGCATCTGTCTGGTAATCTGGTTCGTCGTCTCATTCGGCTTTGGCATCCTTTTGCGTCCGATGCTTTCGGGCATCGCGATCGGGGGCACTGACCTCGGGTTCTGGTTCGCACAGCAGGGGTCCATTCTGGTCTTCCTCGTGCTGATTTTCTTCTATGCTTGGAAGATGGGTAAGATCGACGCCGAATTTGGCGTGGACGAATAAGGAAAACAGGAAACATGGATCAGTTTACCCTCAACCTCCTCGTCGTAGGCGCAAGTTTCGTGCTCTAC
>NZ_JAKDLJ010000336.1 GCF_030452865.1 Pseudorhodobacter sp. | reverse complement strand
GTGAGGGTAAACAAGCGGGTCATTCGACGATATCTCCTTTGAGGAATGAGCTGAGTTCAGCGGTCTTCGGTGCGCCGAAAAATTCGGCGGCTGCGCCGTGTTCATGGATGCGCCCCGACAGCAGGAAAAGCGCGTCACCCGCAAGGCGACGGGCCTGCCCCATGTCGTGCGTTGCCATGATGATACGGGTGCCTTGCGCGCTGGCAAGGTGCAAAAGCGACTCAATTTCGCGGGTGGACCGACCATCGAGACTGGCGCTGGGTTCATCCAGCAACAGCACCTCGGGTGCTGTGATCAAGGCGCGGGCAAGGGCGAGCTTTTGCCGCTCCCCCCCCGACAGACGCGGCGCGTGGCTTTCCAGCATGTGGTCCAGGCCGATGCGTGCCGCCCAATCCTTCGCGGCTGTGTCGGCGACTTTGCGCGAGGTTCCCGTAAGCGTCAGCGGATAGCGCAGATTGGCCAGCACCGACCGGCGCAGCATGATCGGGGTTTGGAACACATAGGCTTGCCGCCGATGCGCCTTCGCGACAGGCACCGCCCATTCAATGCGGCCATCGTCCAGCCGTTCCAACCCGTGCAAAGCACGCAAAAGCGTGGTCTTGCCCGACCCGTTCGGCCCGATGATGATGGTGATGCCGGAGCCGTCCAGCCGATGCGTGATCGGGCCAAGCAGGTTGCGCCCTTTGCGGCGCACGGTCGCATCGGTCAGCGTGACGGGAAGCAGTGTATCTGTCACCAATGCCGCCCCCGTTCGGTATGGGCCAGCGAGTGGATGGCAAGGTTGACTGCCAGCGCAATCGCGATCAGCACGAAGCCAAGCCCAAGCGCCAGCGCGAAATCACCTTTACCGGTTTCCAAGGCAATCGCAGTGGTCAGCACCCGCGTCGCGTGGTCGATATTGCCACCGACGATCATGATCGCGCCCACCTCACCAATCGCGCGGCCAAAGCCTGCCAGTGTTGCCGTCAACAGGTTGCGCCGCCCGTCCCAGATCAACGTGGTGATGCGCTGCCATTTGCTGGCGTGGAGCGAGATCAGCAGGTCGTGATATTCGGCCCACAACTCCCGCATCGACTGATGCGTGATTGACGCGACCAAAGGCAGGATGATGATGACCTGCGCAATGATCATCGCTGTTGGCGTAAACAACAGCCCCAAAACGCCAAAGGGGCCGGAGCGGGACAGGAAGACGTAGACGGTCAAGCCAACCACAACAGGCGGCAAGCCCATGAAGGCGTTGAGAACGGAAATCACAATCCGACGAAAGCGAAAGCGTTGCACCGCCAGATAGGTGCCAAGTGGCAGCGCGATTGCCGACGCGATCACCAGTGCCGAAAGCGTCACCTGAAGCGAGCGCAGGCTGATTTCCACCAGTTCCGCATCCAGCGTAAACACCAGCCGCATCGCTGCAATCATGCCGGCAATCAAGTCATTCATTGGCTCACTGCCTTGGCGTGTGTTGCGTCCCCACCGTTAAACACGGGGCTGGACGGGAAGCCAAGGGGTCAAGCGGGAATGCGCGCCTCGGCCTCGATCTCCACCCGGAAATCGCCGATCAGGGAACCGGCAAGGAAAGTCGTGTTGGCAGGTGGAAAATCGGCGAAGAAACGGCCATGCGCGCGGGACGCGGGTTCGACATCCTCCATCCCTTGCAGATACATCCGGGTGCGCAGAATATCCTGCGGCTTGCCGCCAAGGGCGCGGATGGCCGCCGTGATCTTGTCCAGAATATAGGTGGTTTGCGCAGCCGCATCGCCGGGGGCGATGATATGGTCCTGCCCGTGGGTGGCAGTGGTGCCAGACACGAGGATGCGGTCGCTGTCACGGATGGCGCGGCAATAGCCTGCAATCGGCTCCCATTTTGAGCCGGTAAACACGCGGGCGCGGTCGGGGTTGGTCGCATCTGGTGTCGCCTCATGTGCAAGCGGCATTGCATCGAGATGATGGCTCAGATCACCTGATGCCGTCAGGAACGGGGGTTGGCGGTATTCATCGCCGCAATCGCCGGGAATGGGTTGGGTTTGCGCAAAGGCATCGTCAAGCGTCGCGTGATCCTCGGCATCAAGCGCGAACTGGAACGGGCGCAGGTTGTCGGCGCGATGTACATTGCCGCCCAACCGCGCGCCGACGATGGTGGCGGCGACGTGGGGATGTTCCAGCACCCAGCGGGTTGCGACATTGGAAATCGACACGCCATGCTTGCGCGCCACCAACTCCGCCGCGCGCAGAATGGCCTGAAAGCCCCTCCAACCACCGGAGGCCTGAATGAAACGCAGGTATTTCGACCCACTCCAATCCTGCATTTCGGCAGGTTCGGGCTTGCCCAGCCAGCGCTCCGACAGAAAGCCACCGCCAAGGGTGCCGTAAGCCAGCAGCTTCATGTCATGTTTGGCGCAGATCTGCGCCAAAGGCCCGGCAGCCCGGCGGTCGATCAGCGAAAACGGCACCTGATTGGAAACGAGCGGGATGCCTTCGACCCGCGCCAGATGCAGATGTGCGGCGTCAAAATTGGTGACGCCGATTTCCCCGATCAGCCCTTCCTCCCGCAACTTCGTCATCTCCTGCAAAGCGTCGAGCCAAGCCGGATGCTCAAAGCTCCACCAGTGGAATTGCAGCAGGTCCACCCGTGCCACGCCCAGCCGCGTCAACCGCTCCTGCACACCCGCGCGCACGATATCAGCAGTCATCGGCCCCGGTGCGGGGCACCATTTGGTAAAGGCACGGGGGCCGGGTTTGCCGTGCCAACGGCGCAGCATTTCGCCGGTGATGAGTTCGGAACTGCCGTAGTGATCGGCCATGTCGAACGTATCAAAGCCGGCCTTCGCGTAACCTTCCAGCGCCTTCGCCGCCGTTGCCCGGTCCAGCTCTGTGCCGTCTTTCTCCTGATCCGCGACTTGCCAAAGCCCTGTTACAACCCGGGAGATTTCCAATCCTTGGGCAAGATGGGTGCGGTCGGGGGTTGTGACAGTATGGGTCATTTGAGAATTTCCTTCTTACGACGGGCGCTGCGTTCGGGCAAAATCCCTTGCGGGCGCCAGAGCAGGATGAGGCACAGCATCACCCCGATGATGACAATTTGCAGCGAGGCCGCACGGGCTTGCTGATCGGCGGGGAACAACTCCGCGATCGCCGCACCCGACAACGCCCAGATCGCCCAGACCAGAACCGCGCCAAGAATTGCGCCGCGATTGTTGCCGGAACCGCCGACGATCAGCATGGCCCAGACCTGAAATGTCATCATAGGCAGGAAATTTCCGGGGGCGACAAAGCCGATGAAATGGGTTTGCACCGCCCCCGCCAGCCCCATGATCGCGCCGCCAAGCGCAAAGGCTTGCAGGCGGATGCGGGTCGGGTTCTTGCCAAGCGCACGGGCGGCGATGTCATCCTCCCTTACCGCCCGCAGGGTCCGGCCCCAAGGGCTGCGCAGCAGGTGTTCGAGCAGCAGATAGACCGCCAGAACCACCGCCGCCGTCACCGCCAAATTGGACAGGTTGAAGGCGAAAGGTTGCGATTGCAGCCCGGCGAACGGGCGCGGGATGAAGGCCATCCCAAAGGCCCCGCCCGTTACCGATTCCCAATTCTGAAACACCAGTTGCAACGCCACCGCGACGCCGAAGGTGGTGATCGCCAGATAATCTGACCGCATTCGCAGCGTCAAAAACCCCACGGCAAATGCCGCCAGCCCCGCAACCCCCATCGCCGCAGCCCAGCCAACAAGGATCGGCAGACCAAAGCCACCAATCCGCGCGGCGGCATCCGGCGTCGTCAGCACGGCGGAGGTATAAGCCCCAAGGCCGACAAACCCCGCGATGCCGACATTGAACAACCCGGTTTGCCCCCATTGCACATTCAGCCCGAGTGAAATCACCGCATAGGTCAGCGCAATGGTCAGGAAGAACGCGGCATAGGCCAAAAGCTCCATCACGCCACCCCTCGCCCGAAAATCCCTTGCGGGCGCAGAAGAAGCACCAACACAAGGATGATGAACGAAACCGCCGCGCGGATTGGTGGCTTTGGTCTGCCGATCCTTGTTGGC
>NZ_JAKDLJ010000335.1 GCF_030452865.1 Pseudorhodobacter sp. | reverse complement strand
GGTTGATGCCAGTGGCGCACCGATTGAATCGGTCCCGCATATGGGTACCTCGGCTTCAAAGATCGGTGAGGCCGTTGGCCAGGCGATCAGTGACGAAGCCAAAGCACGCGGCTGGGATTTGGCCGGAGTGGGCGCGATCCGCGTTTTCTATGACCAGTCGCCAACTGTTGTTGACCGGGTTGAAGGTGCCATTTCCGCACTCGAAGCCATTGGTTTCCCCAGGGCAAACATCTTCGATGCGCCGCAAGCCAAAACGGATACCGAAGCTGCGCTCAACGCCGCGACGACGGTTCTGAACCCGGATACCGAGTTCAAGCATTGGGTCGCTTTCAGCCTGAATGATGAAGCGGTTCTGGGCGCTGTTCGTGCCACCGAAAGCGTCGGGATCACCGCCGAATACGTCATTGGTGCGGGCATTGGCGGTTCCGATTCTGCGATTAACGAGCTCAAAAAGCCCGACCCGACCGGCTTTGTCGGTTCCGTCGTTATCTCGCCCAAGCGTCACGGCGATGAAACCGCCCTGACGGCGCATGATCCGCGCCGGACTGGTGCTGTGTTCCGAAGATCGCAAGCATGACGCTCTTGTGCAGGGACGTTCAATTCAGAAAAATATCAATATCTCGTCACGCCGTCATTCCGCCCGCTTCGGGGTTTTGAACAGCAAGGCTGAGGCTGAAATCGCTGAAACCTTCATCAAAAAACTGCGCATCCACACAGCGTCGCGGCATCAGGATATTTTGAACCTGTCGGGGGGCAATCAGCAAAAAGTCATTCTGGGCGGTTGGCTGTCGGAGCAAGGGGTGCGCGTCCTGATCGTGGATGATCCGACGCGCGGCATCGACGTTGATGCCAGGTCCGAGATATATGACCTGCTTTATCAACTCGCCGAAGATGGCATGGCGATTGTCGTTGTGTCGTCTGGATTGTCGGAGGTGATAGGCATTTGTGACCGGCTTCTGGTCATGTGCGAAGGCAAGATCAGCGCCTAAATACCCCGCGAGCAGTTTGAGGAAAAGGCGATCCTCGCCGCCGCTTTGTCGGACCGGGCCACTCCCAAAACCCTCGCATCCTGAGGAACGATAGAATGAAAAAACTGCTTTTTGGTGAACAGTGTCTTGTGGTGATCTTCGCGCGGGATTTTGACCTGTCGGTTGGGTCTACGGTCGCTTTTGCCGGCATGGTGGCGGTGATGGCGTCGAACGCAACTGGCCCCATTCCGTCGGTATCCTGCGGCAGGTGGCGGAATTGCGCGCGGCAGTTGGCACCACGATGGGCCTTGCCTTCGATTCCCACGGTCGGGTGCATTTGCCAATGGCACGGGTGCTGTTGAAAGAGCTGGAGCCTTTGCGCCCGATGTTTGTCGAATATGCCGTGGTTTCGGCCCATATCAACGCCATGGCCGACCTTCAACGTGCCACTTCCATCACGCTTTGCATCGGGGAGCGGCTGCATTCGCGCTATGATTTCCGCGCGGTGCTTGAACAGCGCGCGGCAGGGCTTATCAACCCCGACACCGCAGATGTTGGCGGGATTTCGGAAATGGTCCGTATCGGTCATGTGGCGGAGGCTTATGATATCGGCATGGCCCCACATTGCCCGCTTGGCCCGATCGCACTGGCGGCTTGTCTTCAAGTCGATGCGATTTGCTACAACGCGGTTATTCAGGAGCAAAGCGTTGGCATCCATTACAATCAGGGCGGCGATCTGAACGACTACCTTTTGCCCGAAAGCCGCTTTCAAGTGGCGGATGGCTTCTTGTCGATCCCGCAAGGGCCGGGCCTTGGGATTGAAGTTGATGAGGCCATGGTCGAGGAGCGCGCCCGCACCGGTCACAACTGGCGCGCGCCAGTCTGGCGCCATGCTGACGGCTCCATCGCGGATTGGTGCGGGAAATGACGGGTTTTCACGGCATCCACGCCATTCTTTATGCGCTGTTTGATGATCAGGAGCGGTTGGACCGCGCCGCGATGCGCCATCAGGTGGAGGTGTGCATCGCTGCTGGCTTTCACGGTATGGCGGCCCTTGGCCATGCGACCGAGGTGCTCAAGCTGTCGGAGGGTGAGCGCCGCACCGTGATGGATTGGGTGGCCGAGGATACTGCCGGTCGGGTGCCGCTCGCGCTGACGATCTGCGGCACATCGGTTGCGGAGCAGGTTGCACAGGTGAAACATGCGGAAAGCGTCGGTGCGGATTGGGTGATCCTGCAACCGCCGATGGTGGGCAGCTACGGTGCCGCAGAATACATCCGCTTTTTCGGTCGGGTGGCCGGAACGACGAACCTGCCCGTTGCGATCCAGAACGCGCCTGCCTTTATGGGGCGCGGACTTTCTTCGGCTGACATCGTGGATTTGACGCAGCAGTACCCCAATATCAGATTGATATAGGGCGAAGGTCCGGTGGTTGAGATTGCGGGTTTGATCGCCGCCACCGACGGGCGGCTGCCAGTCTTCAATCGGCGGGCTAGGATGGAGTTGATCGACAATTTCCGTATCGGTTGCAAAGGGTTGATCCTTGCGCCTGATTGCATCGACTATGCCGTTCGCGCTTATGAAGCATGGCTTAAAGGCGATGAGGCGGGGGCAGAGGCCGGCTATGCCGAGATGCTGCCCGCGGTCGTTTTCACCATGCAAGGGTTGGAAAACCTCATCTGCTATGGCAAGCGGCTGTTCGGCCCGCGCGCCGGGCTGGAAATCCACGACCGCGCACCAGCTTTGCGCCCGAATGAAGCAGGGCTTGCGATGACGCGGCGTTTTGCTGCTGATCTCGGGCCATTTCCGACCTGACGCTTTGTGATGCAAAGGCGCTGGGAGCACTGCCGACAGACGCTGGATCAGCGGTCGGTCATATGGTCGAAATGATAGACCGTCTCGTGACGGTATTTTCCCCCCACCTGCAAAATGCTGCTCGGGAATGCAGGGATATTGGGGCTGTTGGGAAAAAATTGCGGTTCCAGACACAGGCCCGCGAAGGGGCGGTACGCCCTGCCCGCCGTTTCCACCACCCCCAGATCAAGTTTATGCCCGTCATAGACCTGCAAGCCGGGTTTTGTCGTCGCAACACGCATAAGCAGGCCGGAAAGTGTCGATGCCAGCACCGCCGCAGGGCGCAAGGTAGTTGCAGGCGCCGACCGCAAAACGAAATTGTGGTCCAGCGGGTGATCCGGATTCATCGCCGAAGCCAATTGACGAAAATCAAATCGGGTGCCCTCGACCGGAAGAATGCTGCCCGTTGGAATTTGGGCGTGATCGCAAGGGGTATAGCGATCAGCATGGATCAACAGTTGATGGTGTTTCAAGTCATCGCTGCCGTCCAGATTGAAATAGGAATGATGGGTCAGGTTCAACGGCGTGGCGGCGTCACATTGTCCCTGATATTCAACGGTTAGCCTATTGTCGGACCCCAAAGCATAGCGGCATGTCACCTGCACATTTCCGGGAAAGCCCTGGTCACCATCATCCGAGTCTATCGCCAGCGTCACGGAAGTCGAACTCACCCCCGAAATTTGCCACAGCCGTTGGGAAAAACCACCCACGCCGCCGTGCAAGGTGGCGCGACCCGCCTCATTGCGGTTCAGATCATAGCCCCGCCCGTCCAGCGTGAAGCGCCCACCCGCAATGCGATTGGCATAACGCCCCACAACCGCCCCGAAATACGGAGAGTGCGCAGGGTAGGCGGCAAAGCTGTTGAACCCCAGTGTCGTGCTGATCCGCCGCCCATCCGCCAGCGGCACTTGCAAGTCTTGCAACACCGCCCCCCAGGTCAGCACTTTGGCGCGGATGCCGCTGTCCGCTTGCAAAGTGATTTGCAACACATCCTGACCGTTGAACTGCCCAACGGTGCAGATATTCGGTGCTGAAATCATGGGGCCAGTTGATGCGTGATGCGGTTTCATCACACGCTTTCGCTGGTGGAGGATCGCGTCAGTCGCGCTTGCAACACCACCACCCCGAGCAAGAACACCCCACGGATCACCGATTGCCAATAGGCGGAAAGCGAGATCCAGCCTTTGCCGTTCTCGAAATTCAGCATGTTGAACACGATACC
>NZ_JAKDLJ010000334.1 GCF_030452865.1 Pseudorhodobacter sp. | reverse complement strand
CACGGTGCAAGCGACCACTCCTTCGCGCCAATCGCTGGCAACATGCCGAACGCACCGCGGGCGGTCTGCACCAGACCCGCCGCAATCGGCACCAGCACGACGCCAAAAAGCAAGAAAGCAACAACAGCCCGGAGCGCGCCGCCTTCCGGTTTCATTTGATGTAGCGCTGGCCCCAGGCCTCCACCACTCTGGTCATCCAGCTTGCATGTGGCTCCAGCAGTGTTGGGCCAAGATCGTCGCGTTTCGGCAAAGCCGGGGAAGAAGGCAGCGCCGCAAAGACGCCCGTTTGTTCGGCAGTGAGTTTTTCCGGATCAAGTACCGAGAAACTGCCCAGAACCTCTATATTCTGCTGATGAGCCTGCGTGGCCGGATCAAGCAGGAAATTCGCCACCACCTCCGCCCCTTCGCGATGTGCGGCGTTATAGGGGATCGCGACGAAGGATATGTTGCCGATGGAGCCACCTTCCGGCACGAACACCCGGACCGTTTCCGGCAGCAGCCCTTCGGCAATTGCCCCGGCCGCCGAGGCAGGATCAAAGGAAACCCCGAAATCCACCTCTCCATCGTTGAGCATCTGCTGTTGCACCGATTGATTTTCGGGGAAGGTCGCACCTTCACGCCACATCAAAGGGCGCAATTCGTCGTACCATGCCCAAAGCGGCGCGACCGTCGCCGCAAACGCTTCATCGGTCACCGGCGCTTGCAGCACTGATTTGTCTGGCACAAATTCGATCAGCGACTGTTTCAGGAACGTGGCACCCATGAAATTGCTGACATCGGGATGCGTCACCCGTCCTGGATGGGCGCGGGCATAGTTCAGAAAACCGGCCATGGTCTTTGGTGGATCGGTCACCACCGCGCTGTCGTAGTTGAAAACGAACCGCGCCAGACGCCAGGCCGATTCGTAACCGTCGACCGGCACCGTGAAATCAACCGAGGCGGCGGATGTGGGCGAGAGGTCAAGATATTGCGCGTTCGGAAGATCATTCGCAAACGGCCCGTACAGCAAGCCCTGCTGCTTCATCGACAGGAAATTCGGCCCGTTGATCCAGATCATATCTACCGCGCCGCCGCTATCCTTTCCCGCTGCTTTTTCGGAAATCACCTGTGTCACAGCCGTCGCGGTGTCGGTCAGCTTTACCTGCACCACCTTGACGCCGTATTGCGCCTCCGTCTGTTCCCCGACCCAGCCGATGAACGCATTGGTGCGGGCATCCCCACCCCAAGCGTTCCAGTAGACCGTCTGGCCGCGTGCAGCGTCCAGCGTCTGCTGCCAGTCGGCCAAAGCCGGTGCGGCCAAACATAGGCTTAGGGCTGCGATCAGGAAACTGCGCATAAATTATCCTTCTGTCGAGTCATGGGCCGGAAAACACGCGCCAGCCCTGCCGCCAGCGCATCAAGGTCGTCACGGCACAGGCCATTGCGAAGATATAGGCCAAAGGTACAAAAAGACCCGGCCAAAGGCAGATCAGGATGAAAAAGGCGATGGTTTCAGCGCCTTCGGTCAAACCGCCAAGATAAAAGATGCCTTTTGCCGCGTGATCCTCTGCTCGCATACCGCGTTTCGCCGCTATCACCGCGAAAGCCAGAAAGGAGGAGCCGGTGCCGACAAAAGCCGTAATCAGCACGGCGGCCGCCAGCGCGTTTTGCGGGTCCGAGACGGCGAAGCCGAGCGGTACGGTGGCGTAAAACACGAAATCGAGCGCGATGTCGAGAAACGCGCCGCGATCACTCTCCCCCACCTGCCGCGCCATGATTCCGTCGAGGCCATCAGCCAACCGGTTCAACAGGATCAAAACAAGTGCCACGCCGAACATACCGAGCCACAGCGCAGGCAGGGCCAACAGCCCGATGCAGAACCCGGCAAGCGTGACCTGATCGGCTTTGACACCGCGCGTGACCAGCGCCCGCGCAGGGGCATTCAGCACAGCATGCAGTGGGGGCAAAAGAGCGGCATCAATCATCGGAGTTTGCCTTCTGGTCTGATTGGACAAGGCTTACGCAGTGCGCGCCGACCTGTCAGCCCCCTGTGGTGTTACAACTGCGCACAATACTGTCAGGATACGGTGAGCTTGCACCAACCCGGTCGCCCTGTCGTGACGCGGCGGGTGCCTTCGGCGAGGATATTTTTCACAGAGAAGACATGGGGGCTTCAGTCCTTGCCCAGAATCTCAGCCTGATGTTCGCCCAATTTGGGCGCGGGGCGGCTTAGCGCCAATTCTGCGCCGGAGAACGTCATCGGGGAGCGAACGCCATTCAGGCCTTCCGGTGTGATTTTCAAACCGCGCGCGATCACCTGCGGATCAGCGAACACTTCTGCGAGGTCATTGATCGGACCGGCGGGGACGCCCGCTGCCTCGCAAGCCGCCAACAGATCCACCTTGTCCCGCTGCCGGGTGGCGCGGCTCAGCGCCTCGGTCATGGCCACGCGGTTGGCGATGCGGTCGGCGTTGGTGGCAAATTCCGGTGCGGTGCCCATCGCCGAAAGGCCAAGAAGGTCACAAAGGCGGCGGTATTGACCATCATTCCCGGTGGCGATGATGATCCAACCGTCGGCGCAGTCAAACACCGCATAAGGCGCAAGATTTGGGTGGGCGTTGCCCATCTTGCCCGGCGCTTTTCCGGTGGTCAGGTAGTTCATCGCCTGATTGGCCATGATCGCTGTTGCCACGTCCAGAAGCGCCATGTCGATGTGTTGGCCTTTGCCAGAGGGGCCGCGCTGATGCACCGCTGCCAAAATCGCAGTTGCGGCATAGACCCCGGTGAAGATATCCGTCACTGCCACGCCGACCTTTTGCGGCTGGCCCTCCGGCTCCCCCGTGACCGACATCAGGCCAGACATGCCCTGTATGATGAAATCATAGCCCGCGCGATGGGCATAGGGCCCGGTTTGGCCGAAGCCGGTGATTGAACAGTAGATGAGTTGCGGGTTGACCGCCGCAAGACTGACATAGTCCAACCCGTATTTCGCGAGGCCGCCAACTTTGAAATTCTCAATCACCACATCGGCGTCCGCCACGAGGCGGCGCACGGTCTCCTGCCCTTCGGCGCTGCGAAAATCCACGGTGACCGATTTCTTCCCTCGGTTCGTCGCGTGGAAATAGGCGGCGGAGCGATCACCCTCCCGTTCGACAAAGGGCGGCCCCCAGCGACGCGTATCATCGCCTTCCGGAGCTTCCACCTTGATCACATCCGCGCCCAGATCGGCCAGCGTCTGGCCGGCCCATGGCCCGGCCAGAATCCGGGCGAGTTCAATGACCTTCAAACCTTGCAGCGGCGCTGTCATGGCTTATTTCGCCAGTTCGGCGTCAAGCAACGCTTTCAGGTCAGCATAATTCATGTTGCTGTACTTCTTTCCGTCGAGGATAAGCGACGGGGTGCTGTCAATATTATCGGCCTTGGTATCGGCCTGGTATTTGTTAACCATTGCCTGCGCCATTGCCCCGTCATTCAGGCACTTATCCATTTCCGCATCGTCCATCCCGGCAGTCCGACCAATGCGCCGCAGATTGTCGATCACCGTCGCCGGATCATCGGACGCCGCCCAGTCCCGCTGGGTCGAAAACAGGATATCCTGAATCCCGAAGTAGCGCATATCGCCACCACAGCGCGCCAGCATCGCGGCCCAAAGCCCGTAACGATCAAAGAAAACTTCCCGGAAGACGAATTTGATCTTGCCGGTGTCAATGTAGTCGCGCTTGAGGTTGACGAAAACCTCGTCATGGAAATGCGCGCAATGCGGGCAGGTGTAGGACGCGTATTCGGTTAACACCACTTTCGCGTCCGGGTTGCCGAGGGTCATGTCCGGCACATCCGGCAGTGTTGCGGTCGCGGTTTCAGTTGCGCTTGAAGTGTCAGGCGCGGTTTGCGCCCAAAGCGGCAGTGCGGACAGGGCAAGGGCAGCGGCCATTGCGGCGGTGAAGTCTCTTCTGTTCATGGTCGGCCTCTTTGTGATTTCGCACGAGATAAGAAGTTTTGCGTCAAAGTTTCAAGGGCTTCGCGCAACGCATTGTCGTGATGAGCGCTGGCGGCGCGGCTTGCCTCTGCCTTTATCGCGGGAGCGGGGGCTTCGGGTGCTTTGGGGGCGGGCGAA
>NZ_JAKDLJ010000333.1 GCF_030452865.1 Pseudorhodobacter sp. | reverse complement strand
GCATGACGCAATTGCGCAACTGGGGGCGGCGCCATTCAACGGGCGCGCAGATGCGGGAGACTTGGGCGGCAAAGCTGGAAACGGCGAAAGCGCGCCTTGGGATTGAAGCAACGCGCGTATGAATCCACATAAATGGCCAAGTCCTAATCCTTCGGACGGTTATCAATGACCCTTACGGCCTTGCCCTGCGACCGCGCCACGCCGCCCGGAAACTTGACCTCAATCTCACAGCTCACGCCCACCATGCCCTTGATCCGTTTCGCCAAAACGGCCACTGCCTGCGCCCGGCTTTCGGCATCTGCGTTGTGTATATCCGCCTCCACCATGACGCGCATCGCATCCATAGGTCCGGCGCGGAAAAGCTCAATCTGGAAATAGGGGGCAAGGCCGGGGGTTGCCAGAACCTGTTCCTCAATCTGGGTCGGAAAGATGTTGACGCCACGCAGAATGATCATATCATCGCTGCGCCCAGTGATCTTTTCCATCCGACGCATTGATCGCGCCGTTCCCGGCAACAGCCGCGTCAAATCACGGGTGCGGTAGCGGATCATCGGCATGCCTTCCTTGGTCAGCGTGGTAAAGACTAACTCTCCCTTCTCACCCTCCGGCAACACGGCGCCAGTGATCGGGTCGATCACTTCGGGGTAGTAGTGGTCCTCCCAGACATGCAGCCCGTCTTTGGTTTCAACGCATTCATTGGCAACACCCGGCCCCATAATCTCGGACAACCCGTAAATATCGACGGCATGGATATCAAACGCATCCTCAATTTCCTTGCGCATGGCATTGGTCCAGGGTTCGGCACCAAAGACACCGACCTGCAACGAGGAGCCGCGCGGATCGAAGCCCGATTTGTGGAACTGCTCCAGAATATTGAGCATATAGGACGGCGTGACCATGATGCCGGTGGCCTGAAAATCACGGATCAGGTTAACCTGTTTTTCGGTTTGGCCTCCACCCATCGGCACCACCATCGCGCCCAGGCGTTCAATGCCGTAATGCGCGCCAAGCCCGCCGGTGAACAGGCCGTAGCCATAGGCGTTATGGATAATGTCCGCCGCCCGAAGACCCGAAGCGCGCAACGACCGCGCCACAGTGTCGGCCCAAATGTCGATGTCATTCTTGGTATAAACCACGACCGTCGGCTTGCCGGTGGTGCCGGAGGAAGCATGCAGCCGCACGATTTTATCCCTTGGGACGGCGGCAAGCCCGAAAGGATAGTTGTCGCGCAGATCATCCTTATGCGTAAACGGAAACTTCGCCAGATCCGGCAAGCTGTGCAGATCGTCCGGGTGAACACCCGCCGCATCAAACCGTTTTCGATACATCGGCACGTTGTCATAGGCATGCCGCAGTGACCATTTCAGCCGCTTCAACTGCAACGCCATGATCTCGTCACGGCTGGCGATCTCGATCGCTTCAAGATCAATTTTCTTGGGACTCAGGTCTTTCATCCGAACCTCCGCCTACTCCGGGAACAATTGACCTTTGATGGACCGCGACATACCGCGAAATTCAGCGATGGTTTCACCGTCCTGATCGGTCACGCAAACATCATAGATACCGCTGCGGCCGGTCAATGACACCTCCCGCGCCCGTGCCGTCAGCACATCGCCAAGCTGCGCCGGGGCGGTGTAGCTGATAACATTGTGCTGGGCGAGCGTGTTTTGATTTCGGCTGTTGCAGGCAAAGGCAAATGCGGTATCGGCAAGGGCGAAGGTGATACCGCCGTGACAGATGCCGTGGCCGTTGCAATGATGCTTTTGTACGGTTAACTCAAGCGCGGCGCTCCCCTCATCGACTTCGACGATTGCCATGCCCATCCATTGCGATGCACCGTCATCGGTCCACATCACTTCGGCACAGCGTTCGGCGCGTTCCTTCGGTGTCATTTTTCTGCCCCGTGAATGTGTCGCGCCGCACTGGCGGGAACGTGTAGCCCGTTGTCCCAATCGACCCCCTATATTTTCACCAGAACGGTGCAAAATTCCAAATGTTCATCCAAAGAATTGATCGCGACCATGCTATGGTCGAAGCTGATAGCATCTCAACCCCCACACAAGATGGGTCATACTGTGCTCGGCGGAATTGAAAGGGTGTTCCATGACCATGCTTGCAGTCAAAAGTTTTGTCGCAGAATCGTGGATCGGTCCGGGCGCTGGCGCACGCGAGATTGAGAATGCAATCACCGGCGACACCATGGCCTTCGCCGGGAATAGCGCGCTGGATGCGCAAGCAATGCTGGACCACGCGCGCCGCGTTGGAAACCCGGCCCTGCGCGCGATGACGTTTCACGACCGCGCCCGGATGCTCAAGGCGCTGGCGGAGTCTTTGGACCAACACAAGCAGGCGCTTTATGATCTGTCATTTTCGTCGGGGGCGACACAAGCCGACCATCTGCTTGACATTGATGGTGGCATTGCCACGATGTTTGTCTTCGCCTCCAAAGGGCGTCGCGAAATGCCGGATACCAATGTCTATCTGGACGGCGAGGTGGAGCAGCTTTCCCGCAACGCTAGATTTCTGGGCCAACACATCTACACCCCGTTGCAGGGCGTCGCGGTGCATATCAACGCCTTCAACTTCCCGGTTTGGGGTATGTTGGAAAAGCTGGCACCAACGCTGCTCGCGGGTGTTCCAGCGATTGTGAAACCGGCGACTGCAACTTGCTATATCACTGAACTTGCGGTGCGGATCATGCTCGGTAGTGGCATCCTGCCAGAGGGAGCGTTGCAACTGGTGACGGGCGGCTTGGGCGATACGCTGGACCTGCTGACCGCGCAAGATGTGGTCAGCTTCACCGGTTCTGCCGAAACCGCGTTCAAGCTGCGTTCTGCCCCGCATATCCTGCGCAATTCAATCCGCTTCGTGGCGGAACAAGACAGCCTCAACGCCTCAATCCTCGGGCCGGACGCTGTGGCTGGAACACCGGAGTTCGATCTGTTCGTCAACGAGGTGCAGCGTGAAATGACGATGAAGGCGGGGCAGAAATGCACCGCAATCCGCCGGGTTTTCGCGCCACAAGCGCAGGTCGACGCGGTGATTGCCGCGCTTGTCGACCGTTTGGCGAAAACGGTGATCGGTGATCCAAGGGCCGAGACCACGCAGATGGGTGCCTTGGTGTCCAACGCGCAAAAGCGGGATGTTTTGGCAAAAGCCGCAATCATCGGGCGGGAGGCGGAGCGGGTTTTCGGCGATCCTGATGCGTTTGATGTGCAAGGGGCAGATGCCGCGAAAGGCGCGTTCCTGCCGCCAATGCTTTACCATTGCGCAAACCCCGACGCGGCGCTGCGCGTGCATGATACCGAAGCCTTCGGTCCGGTTTCAACGATCATGGGCTATCGCGACCTTTCCCATGCGATCGAATTGGTGAACCGGGGTGGCGGCTCCTTGGTCGCCTCGCTGATCACGCGTGAACCGCAGGTTGCGCGGGAGGTGGTGATAGGCGCTGCTGCGTTCCATGGCCGTATCTACATCAACAACCGCGACAGCATGGCGGAGGCGACGGGCCACGGCTCCCCCCTTCCGCATATGGTGCATGGCGGGCCGGGGCGTGCCGGCGGCGGTGAGGAGTTGGGCGGCATCCGTGGCGTGCTGCATTACATGCAACGCACGGCCATTCAAGGCAGCCCGGACATGCTGACAGCCATCGGACAGAAATGGGTGCCGGGCAGCGTTGAGGTTATAACCCCAGCGCATCCTTTCACCCGAAGTTTCAACGAATTGACCATTGGAGAGACGCTCCACACCGCCCCGCGCAAGATTACTCTGGATGATATCGAGCATTTCGCCAAATTCACCGGCGACACCTTCTATGCCCATATGGATGAGGCGGCGGCGAAGCGAAACCCGTTTTTCCCCGGCCGCGTCGCGCATGGTTATCTGTTGCTCAGCTTTGCTGCCGGTATGTTTGTGGAGCCGAACGAAGGCCCGGTTTTGGCCAATACCGGGCTTGACAGCCTGCGCTTTCAAAAACCGGTGCAAGCGGGCGACTGCATCAAGGTGCGGCTGACTGTCAAACAGAAGACCCGGCGCAATAAGGATTATGGCGAGGTGCGCTGGCACGTTACCCTGACCAATCAGAATGCAGAGC
>NZ_JAKDLJ010000332.1 GCF_030452865.1 Pseudorhodobacter sp. | reverse complement strand
GGCTGCCTGATATGCGCGTCGCTTCGCTTTTGGCGATTTTCCTGCTGTCGGCCTGCGTCCCCGCCCCGGATGCCGATGTGTCGATGAACCAGACCAAAGCCTCGATCACCGTGGGGGATCAGGCCAATTCACAGATGAACCGTTTCGGGTTGACTGCCGCGCCGCGTCCGACGCGCAGCAACGCCTCCATCGCGCGGGATTTTCTGGAACTGACCTTCAACATGGAAAGCGGGCGGCCCTTGCCGGTGCTGACCCGGTTTGAAGGACCGATCACTGTCAAGGTTGCCGGCCCGGTGCCGGGCAATGCCGCGACCGATCTTGCACGGGTGCTGGCGCGGTTCCGCAATGAAGCGGGGATTGATGTGCGGCAGGTGGCCAGTGGTCCCGCCTCGATCAATATCGAATTCGTGCCGCGCAACGTGATCCGCACCACCTATGCCAATGTTGCCTGTTTCGTGGTGCCGCGCGTCGCAAGCTGGGCGGAGTTTCAGGCCAGCCGCCGCACCGGCGCGCTGGATTGGGCAACGCTGGCATCGCGGGAGACCGCTTCGGTGTTCATCCCCGCCGATGCGGCGGCGCAAGAGGTGCGCGATTGTCTGAATGAAGAAACCGCGCAGGCGATGGGACCGTTGAACGACCTCTACCGGCTGACCGATTCCGTCTTCAACGATGACAATTTCAACTCGATCCTGACCGGGTTCGACATGACCGTGCTGCGGGCTTATTATGCGCCGGAACTGCGGTCCGGAATGACACAAGCTGAAGTTGCAGCCAAACTTCCTGCCGTGCTGGCGCGGGTCAATCCTGCGGGCGAACGTGCCGGATCGGGGGCACCGATGCCAACGCCGCGCATCTGGATCAACGCGGTGCTGACCGCCTTGGGTGGCAATGGCTCCGCAGGGCAGCGCGAATCCGCGGCACGTCAGGCGCTTGGGCTGGCACATTCGCAAGGCTGGACCGGCGCGCGGCTGGCATTCAGCCAATATGCGCTTGGTCGTCTGATCATGGCGCGTGACCCGAGTGCGGCCTTGGCCGCGTTCAACGACGCATCCCGCATCTATCGTGGTTTGCCGGGTGGTGCGATCTATTCCGCCCATGTCGATATGCAGCTTGCCGCCTACGCGCTGTCGCATGGCGACCCGGCGCAGGCGCTGCAAATCGCCGAACGCTCCATGCCGGTGATTGCGGCGGCGGAAAATGCCTCGCTGATGGCGACGATGATGCTGGTCAAGGCCGAAGCCCTTGCCGCACAGGGCCACAGCCGCGAGGCGGATGCGGTGCGCATGGACAGCCGTAGCTGGGCGCGCTATGGCTTCGGCTCGGATGCGCAGATCAACGCGCGCGCGGCTGAAATCTCGGCCCTCGCGCGGCGCGGCAACAAAAGCTGACGGTTGGGCCACTGCCTTTCCGTTGGGGAGGCTGGACCATGATTGTGATTGCGGGATTTCTGCTGGGGGCGGTGACCGGCGCTGCGATTGCGCGCAAGCGGGGCGGCAAGCCCGCCGATCTGGCGCAATATGGCGCGGTATATGGCATTGTCTTCGCCTTGATCGCGCTTGTCCTGACGATCATCATTGGGCGTCTGGTCTGACCTGATGTTCCTGCCGTTTTTCGACAATCTCCGGCGGCATGGGGTTCCCGTCAGTTTGCGGGAATTCCTGTCGTTTCTCGAAGGCGTTGCGGCGGGGTTGACCACTTATGACGTGGACGGGTTCTATTACCTCGCCCGCACGGCGATGGTGAAGGATGAACGCCACCTTGACCGGTTTGACCAAGCCTTCGCCGCCAGTTTCAAAGGATTGGAGACGGTCACGCCCGATGCGGTGATCGACGCGCTGGATCTGCCGGAGGAATGGCTGCGCAAGCTGGCGGAAAAGCATCTGAGTGAGGAAGAACGCGCGGCGGTGGAGGCGTTGGGCGGCTTCGACAAGTTGATGGAGACGCTGAAACAACGGCTGGAGGAACAAAAAGCCCGGCATCAGGGCGGCAGTAAATGGGTCGGCACCGCAGGCACTTCACCCTTTGGCGCTTATGGCTATAACCCCGAAGGCGTGCGCATTGGCCAAAAAGAAGGCCGCCATGGCCGCGCGGTCAAGGTTTGGGACAAGCGCGAATTCCGCAACCTTGACGACACGGTGGAACTGGGCACCCGCAACATCAAACTCGCGCTGAAACGCCTGCGCAAATGGGCGCGCGACGGTGCGGCGGAGGAGTTGGACCTTGACGGCACCATCCGCGCCACCGCCGAACACGGCTATCTGGATGTGCAAACAAGGCCCGAGCGGCGCAACGCGGTGAAGGTGCTGCTATTCCTCGATGTCGGCGGCTCCATGGACCCGCATGTCAAGGTGGTCGAGGAGTTGTTCAGCGCCGCGCGATCCGAATTCCGCCATCTGGAGCATTTCTATTTCCACAACTGCGTTTACGAAGGTGTGTGGCGCGACAACCGCCGCCGCTGGGATGCGCAGACCCCGACCTGGGAGGTGTTGCGCACCTATGGCCCGGACTGGAAATGTATCTTTGTCGGCGATGCGAGCATGAGCCCCTATGAAATCCTGCACCCCGGCGGCGCGAATGAGCATTGGAACCCGGAATCGGGGCAGGTCTGGCTGCAACGTCTGTGCCAGCAATGGCCATCCCATCTGTGGATCAACCCGACACCCGAACGCTTCTGGCCGCACGGCCATTCTATCCGGATGATCCGCGATATCGTGGGCGAGCGCATGGTGCCGATGACGCTGGAAGGCCTGACGCGCGGCACGCGGGAATTGAGCCGTTAAACCCTGCCCTTCCCGTTCGACGCGTGCGCGCCTATATTGGCACCATGACCAGACTGATTTTCCTTATCCTGCCGATCCTTGGCGCGTATATCATGTACCGGCTGTCCGCGTGGCAGACGGCGACGCACTTGACCGCGAATTCCACCCCGTTGCGTGATCCAGTGCTGGAGCGGTTGATGGTGCGGATGGCAACGGCGCTGGATGTGCCCAAGATCACCGTCAACGTCTACGACGCGGCCCCGGTGAACGGGTTGGCGGCCCCGGACGGGCGGATTTACCTGACGCGCGGCTTTATCGACCGCTACCGCCAAGGCATTGTCAGCGCCGAGGAAATCGCGTCAGTCGTGGCGCATGAGTTGGGGCATGTGGCGCTTGGCCATACCAAGCGGCGGATGATTGATGTGACCGGGCAGAACGCGGCGTTTCTGCTGATCGCCTCGCTTTTGGGTCGGATGATCCCTTTTGTCGGTGTGCTGATCGCCTCGCATGTGACGCGGGCGCTTGGCGCGGGCCTGTCGCGCAAGGATGAGAATGAGGCCGACGCCTATGCCAGCGCGCTGCTCGTCAAGGCCGGCATCGGCACCGGGCCGCAGAAAAGCCTGTTTCACAAGCTGGACCGGCTGACCGGGGCCAAGGGAAATGAGGTGCCGCAATGGCTGCGCAGCCACCCGAAAACCGACCAGCGCATTGCGGCGATCGAGGCGCGGGAGCAGCGGTGGCAGGCGTGAGCGGGCTAAGTTTCGCCGCAAAATTGTAGGTTGCCCTTTGCCGTGCGGAATGGTTCTTTTCAAGCTGGCGGCAAGCTGACCAAACGGGGCGTGAATGGCATTGGATGACGACAAGGTAACGGATCTGTTCATCATCGGCGGCGGCGTCAATGGCTGTGCGATTGCGCGCGATGCGGCGGGGCGCGGCCTGTCGGTGCGCTTGGCGGAAATGGGCGATCTGGCCTCGGCAACCTCCTCCGCCTCCACCAAACTCTTTCACGGCGGTTTGCGCTATCTGGAGTATTTCGAAATCCGGCTGGTGCGGGAGTCGCTGATTGAGCGGGAAACCCTGCTGCGCGCGATGCCGCATATTTCCTGGCCGATGCGGTTTGTGCTGCCCTATCATAAGGATATGCGGTTTGACAGTGACACACCGACCGCGAAACTGTTGGGCGTTTTCATGCCGTGGCTGCGCGGGCGTCGCCCGGCCTGGCTGATCCGGCTGGGCCTGTTCCTTTACGACAATCTGGGCGGGCGCAAGATTTTGCCGGGCACGTCAACCCTGTCACTGCCGGGAACACCCGAAGGTGCGGTGCTGGAAGACAGGTTTC
>NZ_JAKDLJ010000331.1 GCF_030452865.1 Pseudorhodobacter sp. | reverse complement strand
CCTCGTGCTGCGCGGCGGACGGGTGTTCGATCTGATCACCGGCGATCTGGTGCAAACCGATGTGGCGATTTGCGGCGATACCATCGTTGGGATTTTCGGGGATTACGACGGCAAGCGGGTTATTGGGGTTGCGGGCAAGATCCTTGTTCCCGGCTTCATCGACACGCATTTGCATATCGAAAGCAGCCTTGTCACCCCGTTCGAATTTGACCGCTGCGTGACGCCGTTGGGCGTGACAACCGCGATATGTGACCCACATGAGATTGCGAATGTCTGTGGGTTGGCTGGCATCAACTATTTCCTTGAGGCGTCGGCGCTGACGCTGATGGATATTCGGGTGCAACTTCCCTCCTGCGTGCCGTCAACCCATATGGAAACCTCGGGCGCGCGGTTGGAGGCGGCGGATATCCTGCCGCTCAAGGACCACCCGCGCAGCCTTGGGTTGGCGGAGTTCATGAACTTTCCCGGTGTTCTGGCGCGGGATGCGGGCGTCATGGCCAAGCTCGAAGGGTTCAAGGGGCGGCATATCGACGGGCATTGCCCGCTGTTGCGTGGCAATGCGCTGAATGGCTATATCGCCGCCGGGATCCGCACCGAGCATGAGGCGACGACGGCGGCTGAGGCTTTGGAGAAGCTGCGCAAGGGCATGCGGGTGCTGATCCGTGAAGGCTCGGTTTCCAAGGATCTGCACGCGCTTGCGCCTTTGATCACCGAACGCCATTCGCCCTATATCGCCTTTTGCACGGACGACCGGAACCCGCTGGATATTGGCGAGCATGGCCATCTTGATTTCATGATCCGCACTGCGATTGCCCTTGGAGCGCCACCGATTGCCGCCTACCGCGCCGCCAGCCTTTCGGCGGCGGAGGCGTTCGGGCTGAAGGATCGCGGGTTGATCGCACCGGGCAAACGCGCCGATATCGCGGTGATCGACACACTGGAAAACTGCAAGGCGAGCATGGTGTTTGCGGGAGGTGTGCTGGTGACGGATGCCGCTTTTGCGGCGCGCAAAACCATTCCGCCGGTCGCGCGCCATTCGGTCAAGGCACCAAAGATCACAGCGCAGGATTTCCGCACCGGCGGCAACCGCGTGGAAACCCCGGTGATCGGTATTCTGCCCGGCAAGATCATCACCGAGCATCTGACCTATGACATCGCGCCGGAAAGTGGCGACAAGGCACCCGATATCGCGCTTGATCTTGTGAAGATCGCGGTGATCGAGAGGCACGGCAAGAATGGCAATCGCGCGATCGGCTTTGTCAAAGGCTTCGGTTTGCAACGTGGCGCTATCGCGTCCACCGTTTGCCACGATCATCACAATATTGCGGTCGTGGGGGTGGATTACACTGACATGGCGCTGGCGGTCACGCGGTTGGGGGAAATCGAAGGCGGCTTTGTCGTCGTCGAGGGCGGTAATGTGCTGGCTGAATTGGCGCTGCCGGTCGCCGGGCTAATGAGCCTGGAACCGTTTGAAGTGGTGCGCGCCGCTCTTGAACGCTTGCGCGACGCGGCGCTTGGTTTGGGCGTGACACTGGAAGAACCGTTCCTACAACTGGCCTTCCTGTGCCTGCCGGTGATCCCACATCTGAAAATTACCGATCACGGCATGGTCGATGTCGACAAGTTTGAGGTGATGCCATGAGCGCATATGACCCGAAATATGACGCGCTGATCGACGCGCAGACATGGGCGTTCATCCGTGAAACTGAAAGCTGGTATCCGCCGGATGCTGTTGATCTGACGATTGTGGAACAGCGCGCGGTTTACAACAGGATGTGCAAGGCCTTCCATGCGGGCCACCCTGCGGGTGTTGTGGCGAAGGATGACGTTATTGCAGGGCAGCACAACATCCCGGTGCGGCGTTACACGATGGAAGAAAGCGGTGCGGCGCAGGTTGTCTACTTGCACGGCGGTGGCTTTGTGGTTGGCGGGCTTGAAAGTCACGATGATGTTTGCGCCGAGATTTGCGCGGGGACCGGGTTTGACGTAACCTCCGTGGATTACCGCCTGTCGCCCGAACATCCATTCCCGCAGGACTATGAGGATGCACTGGCAGCAGCGCAACATCAGGCGGCGGGCAAGCCTTTGGTGTTGGTCGGCGACAGTGCGGGCGGCAACCTTTGCGCGGCGGTTGCTGCGGCCTGTGCGGGGCACGCAAACGCGCCTGTCGGGCAGGTCATCATCTATCCCGTCCTTGGCACAGCGGGGTCCACCCCATCTGCGGCGGAGCATGCTTTTGCCCCGATGCTGACTGCGGCAGGCATGGCGTTCTATGCGAAAATCCGCTCTGACGGGCGGCCGGAACGGGTCGATGGGCCGCGCTTTTCACCCCTGCGCGCGCAAGCGTTTGCGGGCTTGCCGCCGACAATCGCGATCAGCGCGGAATGTGATCCTCTTGCAGATGATGCGGCACTTTATTGTCAGGCGATAAACGCGGCAGGGGGGCGGGCGCTGCATATCCGCGAAGCGGGATTGGTCCACGGCTACTTGCGCGCGCGCCATCGTGCCGACCGCGCTGGGCGGAGCTTCGCGCGGATCCTCAAGGCGGTTTCGACGCTCGGCCAACGTGTCTGGCCAGATCACCTGTGACGTGATCGCATGGCGACCGACAAGCGAGGGTTCACGCCGAAAGCTGCGCCTCAGCCCAATCACGAACCTCAATGCGCCGATTGCGGGCGATGGGAACTTCCGCCCCGTTGCTGAGCCGTAGCCGCCAGCCCTCTCGCTTACACAGCAGGTCCGTCAACGCCGCTGTCGCAACCCAATGGCTGCGATGCACCTGCATGCCAAGCGTGTCCGGCAATGCTTCAATCCCATCCGCCAACCGCCCGCGCAGCAACAGCGATTTGCCATCGCGCAACACCACGGCAACATAATGCTCCTCGGCTTTCAGATGCAGGATGTCGGTGGTTCGCAGCTTTTGGCCAAGCACCTGTTGCCATTCCAACGGAACGGGAGCCGGTGACAGCGCAGCATGAACTGTCGCTGCGCGCGGCGGCGCGGTGTTTTCCGGGGTCGCGATATCCGATGCTTGGTGAAAGTTGGACCCTGTATCGCGCATCATGTTTTCGTGGTGCGATGCGCCGACAAAAATCGCACGTTCCGCATCAATCTCCATCCCGGTATCAATTGCAATGCGGTGCAGCATGAATGCGCCAAGGATCACTTCGCCCACGGTCGCAAACACCATATTGAAGGCCAGCAACTCCGCCCAGCCCGCGCTGTCCAACGCATTTCCTCCGGACAGAATGCTGATTTTCACGCCCCAAACCGAAGCCACCGCAACGCCAATTGTGATGGATGTCATGGTGAATATCCGCCTGCGCGACTGTGCAGCAGCCTTCAACGCGCCGATGGAGGTCAGCAGAAAGACGCAAATGGAACTGGAAACGATAAGGGTCCGCACCATGGGACCCGGCGGCATGATCTGACCATATGGGTCAAGGTAGACGATCAGAACCGTCATCCCCAACAGCAACCCGACGAACAGGCGGTGCCACATGGCGCGGGTCAAATCGCGCCAACCACCTTTGAATTCGCTGCCGTTCAAGAACAAGATGTGCATTTCATTCCAAAAGCAAAGCGCCTGACTGTAATATCTGACACGTTCGTGGTGGGCCGGGGGGCGAAGGCCCGTCAACAGTTATTGAGTAGCGAATTCCGGCCCGCTTCGCATGGCGCAAAACGTCCCAAAGGGTGTCGCTCCCTTCTGGCAGGCTACCATCTTTGGGGCGCGGGAAAAGTCTTTTGACCAATCTATGGCCATTCGTAGGCGAAAGAAAAGCCGCTGCTCCCGCTGAAGCGGTGTATGAACGGAAGGCTTCGCCTTTGCCGGGAAGTCGCGTCCCGTCCGGTGCGCATAGAGTGAATCAAAGGGAAATAGAACTGGCTGGAAACGGTTATATCGCTGATCGTCAGTCTGTCCGCTCGTGCAATAGGACGCTCAGAACGCGCGGCGCGCGCGCAAGGCCGCCCCGATGGTGCCATCGTCGAGGTAGTTCAATTCCCCCCCGATCGGCACGCCCTGCGCAAGACTGGTGACCTGAACCCCGGTCGCCTCCAACGCTTCCGCGATATAATGCGCGGTGGTCTGGCCATCGACCGTCGCGT
>NZ_JAKDLJ010000330.1 GCF_030452865.1 Pseudorhodobacter sp. | reverse complement strand
TGGCGTCCTCAAGGTGCCGGGCGGGCGCACAGACACCACCGGCTATGCCGAACTCCAGATGCAATTCAATGACATAAGCTATGCTGGTTTTGCCCCGGTGCTGAAGATGCGCTATCAGCGCACGCAATCGAACGTCAGCCGGTTCGACGCCAGGGAAAGCGCCGTGACGCTTGGTCTTGCCTCGAAATTCTGACCCCTGCCCCCTCGTCATCCGTTGCAGTTGCCCTATACTCGCGGGCATCACAGGAGAATTCGGATGAAACTCAAATATCTGCACACCATGGTTCGCGTGCTGGACCTTGAAAAATCAATGGCGTTCTATCGGTTGCTGGGGCTGGAGGAAACGAAGCGCTATGACAATAACAAGGCGCGGTTCAGCCTGATTTTCATGGCACCGCCGGGGCAACCGGAATGCCCGCTGGAATTGACCTACAATTGGGACGGCGACGACGGTTTGCCCGCCGACAGCCGCCACTTCGGCCATCTGGCCTATGAGGTCGATGATATTTACGCACTTTGCGCGCACTTGGCCGCGAATGGCGTGGTGATAAACCGTCCGCCGCGCGATGGGCACATGGCCTTTGTGCGCAGCCCGGACAATGTGTCGATCGAGTTGTTGCAAAAGGGCGAAGCCTTGGCACCTGCCGAACCTTGGCTCAGCGCGCCAAATATCGGGCATTGGTAGGCCATCCGCCGTCACCGATTTTTCGTCAAGCGTTCAGCAAAGCCAGTGCCGCCGCGTGAATCTCTGCATTTGCGGCGGCGATAACCTGCCCGCCTTGATGGCAGGACTTGCCCTGCCAATCGGTCACCAGCCCACCCGCCGCCTCGATCACGGCAAGGGGTGCCAGCACGTCATAGGCTTGCAAGCCAGCCTCGATCACCAGATCGACCTGCCCCGCTGCGAGCAGAGCGTAGCCATAACAATCCATCCCGTAGCGCACCAGACGGACCTCTTGGGCGACACGGCGGAAAGCGGTCGCTTCCTGCGCCGTACCAATCTCGGGAAATGTCGACAACATGATGGCTTCGGCCAGGCTGCGGGGCGCGCGCGTTTTCAGCGTCTTCCTGCCCAATGGTCCATTCACCTCGGCGATCCCGAAGCCGCCTTCGAACCGTTCCTTGATATAGGGTTGATCAATGATGCCATAAATCGGACCGGTCGCATCCGCGATGGAGATCAACACCCCCCAGGTCGGTGTCCCCGCCAAATACCCCCGCGTTCCGTCAATCGGGTCAAGCACCCATGTCAAGCCCGAGGTTCCCGGCGTTGTGCCGAATTCCTCACCCAGAATACCGTCCAGGGGCCGACGCCGCGCCAAAATCGCGCGCATCGCCTGTTCAGACGCCCGATCCGCCACAGTGACCGGATCAAAATGCGCCTTATCCTTGTTGTCTGCCGTCAGATCCACGCTGCGAAAATGCGCGAGCGTCGCCACCCGCGCGGCATCTGCAAGCTCTGCCGCAGTATTGCGGATCGCATCAATCTCGGTTTTGGTCAGCATGTGTTTCTCCGGTTTGGTGCCGCGCGTCCTCCGCTGTCCCGGTGCTTTGCATGGGCGAGCGAAGGAAGGCGAACCAAACCGGCGCTACCGTTTTGCGGTAGATCGGTCAAGCGTTTCCAAAACAGGGCTTTTCAGCCCTTTCGTCCAGCTAAGCCGCGTCGCTCAGCACCCGTGCCAGATCAAACAGGCGGCGGCGCTGTGCCTCGGGTATGGTGTAGTAGGAGCGCACCAGCTCCAGCGCTTCCTTGTCGGCCAGCATATCGCCTTCCACTCCACGCGGGGTTTCGCGGGCATCGTCCAGACCTTCGAAAAAGAAGCTGATCGCAACTTCCAGCGCGTCGGCGATATCCCATAGCCGCGAGGCAGAGACACGGTTCATCCCGGTTTCATATTTCTGAATTTGCTGAAACTTGATCCCGACCCGATCCGCCAGTTGCTGCTGCGTCATGCCGACCATCCAGCGACGATGACGAATACGTTTGCCGACATGGGCGTCTACGGGGTGTTTCATCAGATACTCCATTCAAATTTTACAACGTCTGACAGTATACAAGCAAATTTCGTGCCAATGTTCGAAATCCAGAGATATCCACCGAAAGAAATGAAGTTTCTGCCAAAACCTGTCTAATTGGACAGGTCGAATTATACAGATGAATAGGCCGTTTCCCGCCGAAGTCGCGCTCACCTGTCAGGTGCCGAAAACAGAGCTCACTCGCTATATGCGTGTTTTCACTATTGCAATGCAATTTGCGAATCTTTAGACGCTAGAAGTTGCATTATGCGATAAACTGGCGCTGGTCTTGCGCTGATTTCCGGAATATTCAGGATAGCACACGCACTTCCGGGTTCATTCTACCATGCTTGCTTTACGCCTCGATGCCGTTGAAACCGGCCCAGCACTCCAGAATATCGCCAAACCGCAACCCGGTCCCGGCGAAGTCAGGTTGCGCATTCGGGCCTGTGGGCTGAACTTCGCCGATCTTCTGATGCTGGAAGGCAAGTATCAGGAACGGCCCGCCCTTCCGTTCACTCTGGGGATGGAAGTGTCTGGCATAGTGGACGCGCTTGGTGCCGGCACCTCTGGCCCGGCACCCGGTTCCCGCGTTGCCGTGGTGGGCGGTCATGGCGGCCTCGCGGAGTTCGGTTGCTACCCGGCAGCGGCCTGCACCCTGATCCCGAAAACCATGAGCTTTGAGCAAGCCGCCGCATTCCAGATCGCTTATGGCACCAGCCATATGGCACTGGACCACCGCGCGCATCTCCGCGCCGGAGAAACCCTGTTTGTTACCGGTGCCGCTGGTGGGGTTGGCTTGACCGCAGTGGAAATCGGCAAACGCATGGGCGCGCGGGTCATCGCCTCGGCGCGTGGCGCAGAAAAGCTGCGCATCGCGCAGGACGCCGGGGCGGACGCCTTGATCGACAGCAATACGCCGGGGTTGCGCGACACGCTCAAATCGCTGGGCGGTATCGATGTGGTGTATGATACCGTCGGCGGTGCCGCCTTCATGGAAGCATTGCGCGCGACAAGGCCCGAGGGCCGCTTGATCCCGATCGGTTTTGCCGGTGGCGATGTGCCACAGATCCCCTCCAACCTTTTGTTGGTCAAGAACCTGAGCGTGATCGGTCTCTACTGGGGCGGGTATCTGAAATTTGCCCCTGAAACAGTTGCGCGGAGCATGGCGACACTTTTCGAATGGTATGGCGCAGGCGGGCTGCATCCGCACATCAGCCACGTCATCCCCCTGCCCCGCGCATCTGATGGGCTGGAACTGCTGCGCCGACGGCAATCGACCGGCAAAGTCGTGGTCGTGATGCCGGAAGCCTGAAACGCAAGCTTCCGCGTTGCGCCCATTGCTTGGAGGTTGACAGAGATTAGTCAGCGCATCAACTTGGCTAATATGATCGCGAATCTTCCCTTTACCGCCCTGCGCACCTTTGAATCCGCTGCCCGGCTTCGCGGTTTCGGCCGCGCGGCGGAGGAATTGGGCGTGACGCAAAGTGCAGTCAGCCAGCATGTGAAATCGCTGGAAGAATGGCTCGGCACGCGACTGTTGACACGCGGCTCCGGTCGGGCAGAGCCGACTGAGGAAGGCGCACGGCTGGCATTTGCAGTTGCGGCTGGGTTTGGCAAAGTTGCAAGCCTGTGCCACGAATTGCGCGAAAAAGACAGCGCGCACCCCGCGATCGGATTGTCTTGCCCGCCGGGATTCGCGGTGAACTGGCTGTTTCCGCGCCTGATCGGGTTTGATCAGGCGTATCCCGAATTCCCGGTCTCGATCATGACCACCGATGCCACCGCCAATTTTGCCGAAGGCGAAGCTGACATCGCTATTCGCTATGGTTTGGGCGATTATGCCGGGTTGCATGTCGAACACCTGATGTCCGAACACCTGTTCCCGGTTTGCGCACCGTCACTGCTGGCCCGCCTGCCGTTGCGCGAACCCGCAGATATTGCGGTGCATACTTTGCTCTACGACAATATCGCCGATACCGGCGGCACACCGCCGACCTGGGATTACTGGGCGCGTGAGTTGGGGATTACCCTGCCGCGCCCGGCCCGCGTCCGTCGGTTCGGGCAATCAAACATGGTTATTCAGGCGGCGATCAGCGGCTTCGGAGTGGCTTT